>CAYNIH010000084.1:7226-10380 GCA_964397115.1 uncultured Roseivirgaceae bacterium
CGGCCAGCGATATCAGCATCTACACTGTTTTCACACCAAAGAAAACACTCTATACCATTTTTAGTCTGAAGCCAGAAGGTTATAAAGGCCCTTTGATTGAAATGGATCAGGAGCCTGGTTATCACTATGTTGATCTGTGGCATCATGAAGAAATTTTGCCAGTAGATGTAAACAATAAATTATATGCACAAGTAAAACTTGAGGCCTTTAATAGTTATGAATTGGGAACCAATAATGAAGGTTCAGTAAGCTGCATAGCAAGATTACCCCAACTGCTCAGGGTTTCGTTGAATAAAAACCACTTGACTATAGAAGCAGGCAAAGGCACTGAAATAAGGCTGTGGATGGGCAATCCTTCATATGAGGGGGAATATAAACGCTTTGACAGAGCTAACCTCGATTTATTTCTTCCTGACTACATCGGGCGGTATGAAGGAAAGTTGGTTATTCAACTGATGGATGGCGATGAACTTGCCGATGAACGCATTGTTTATATCAAACCGGGCACACCTCGCCTGATAACCAATGTGATTCATACTACTGCAGCAGTTGGCAAGCCAACAGGGATGGTGCGCGTTCCGGCAGGCCAATTTGCTTTTAAAACCACGCATGGCGATGCATTTATTCCTTACCCGGAGGAAGGGGAGAAGCAACTGTTTGACATGAAGCCCTTCTGGATGGACCGCACCCCGGTAACCAACAGGCAGTTCAGGGAGTTTCTGCTGGAAACCGGATACCGCCCGGCCGATACAACTAACTTTTTAAAGCATTGGAAAAACGGGAATATTTCACGAGGTGAGGAAAACTTTCCGGTAGTGTATGTTTCCTATGAAGATGCGCAGGCCTATGCGGCCTGGGCCGGCAAGCGGTTGCCTACAGAAGCGGAGTGGCAGTATGCCGCACAAACTGCAAAAGGTAATGAATGGCCATGGAGACAGGTAAAGCCTGTAGTACGCAAAGAGCAATATGTTACTGAAACATTGACGGTTAAAGCTATTGAAGGCATTAAGTCTTCAGTAGCTAATTTAGGCGATGGCAAATTGTACCCGGTGGGAAAATACTCAAAAGGAGCCAATCCATTCGGACTGCTCGATCTTAGCGGTTGTGTGTGGCAACTGACCAACGATATTTACGAAAGCGGCAGCTACCGGTACATTATTCTGAAGGGAGGAAGCTATTTTAAGCCCTCCTCAAGTTGGTGGTATGTTCAGGGCGGGCCGCGCGAGTTGCACTATCGCCAGGCACTGCTAAGGGTATCGCAGGGTTTTGAGCGCAACGCCACAACCGGTTTCCGCTGTGTGAAAGATTAGCACTACGGTGATGCCTTCAGTTTAAAAATAGTATGTCCGACCCCAATGCTTCATACTTCTTATTTAACCGGGTCAGACTCATCAGGGGCGGTGCCGATTACTTTAACCTGCTTGAAGAACTCATTGATCAGACCACTCATTCGGTGTACCTGCAAACCTATATTTATGAAGCAGATGATACCGGCTTGCGGGTTGCCCGTGCCCTTTCCCGTGCTGCCAACCGGGGTGTTTATGTTCATCTATTGGTTGATGGGTATGCTTCACAGAATCTTCCGAAGAGTTTTATCAAAGACCTGACAAACAAGGGTGTACACTTCCGTTTTTTCGAGCCCCTCTTCAAAAGCCGCTATTTTTATTTTGGCCGCAGGTTACATCACAAAGTGCTGGTGGTGGATGGCCACTACGGGGTAGTTGGCGGCCTGAACATCAGCAACCGCTATAACGACACGGTTGAACAGAAAGGCTGGCTGGATTGGGCTATACAAGTTGAAGGAGAGGCGGCCAAGGCATTGTACAACATCTGCGCCTCACGGGCCATTTCGCCCTGGAAATTACCAGGGTATATGATCCGTCCCGCACCGGCTTTTACTCCTCCAACTGAGGTTTGTCCGGTACGGGTTTGTGTAAATGACTGGGTGAGAGCCAAGCGAGAAGTAACCCGCAGCTACATTGAAATGCTTGATCAGGCTCAACATCAAATAATTATCATGTCGAGTTACTTTATTCCCGGCAGGCAAATCAGGCGGCACCTTGCTAAGGCCAGGCTAAGGGGAGTACGGGTAAGGCTGATTCTTGCGGGCATTTCCGATGTAGCCATTGCCAAGCATGCCGAGCGGTTTATGTACCGATGGCTATTTAAACAGGGTATAGAAGTATTCGAATACCAGCGGAATGTACTACACGCCAAACTTTCTACCTATGACCGGAAATGGGTAACCGTGGGCTCGTATAACGTCAACGAAATCAGTGAAAAGGCCAGTGTGGAGTTAAATCTTGATGTATTCGATAGTGCTTTTGCCTCCGAAATAGAAACCCGGCTGGTTGAGATTATGATGACCAAATGCAAACGTATTACAGACGAAGAACTCAATAGGCGGTTTACGCTGGTACAGCGATTTGCACAATGGGGGGCCTATTTAATCATCCGGATTCTGTTAGTAATGTTCACATTTTATTTCAGGCATAGAGAGTAAGCACTATTTTTATATTTAACATAATATAAATTATATAACTCTTTCATTACACGAATCCCCGCGGGCGCCATCTGGGGGTTTACGGTTCTTTATGAAGTGTGGGAAGTTGCCGCGCTTACCAGCCGCACAGTTATATAATTTGACGTTATCGACACACAGTGCAAGCCCGCAATACACATGCTTTTTTCAACGCACTTACACAATGTTAATTCGTTTCAAGACCAAGCTCACACATTGTTTCTTGATTTGCTCCGATCGCGCTACGCAATAAAACAGCGGTGTTCGCACTTTTTGTTACGTACTTTTTGCCTTGATGCAAAAAGTACCAAAAAAATCAAGGCCCAAAAATGCTTCAGCGCCTTCCAACGCACCCCCGCTTTTGGACCGGGCCAGCGCGCAGCGTTACTTAACATAATACAGACCAATGATTAAGGACTTGGACAAAGCACAAATTTACGGGCATGCGGAATAGAAAGTCGCAAGGGTTCGCTAAGCCTCTCATAATGAAATCTCCACAGTAACTCCTCTCCCACCGATTAATGTGGATTCTCGCTTTAATAACAATCTGTAAAAAAAATCCAACTAAAAATACCGAACGGTATTTTTATTGACTATATTTGACCAATCACTATGAAAAAAATGCAATCAAAA
>CAYNIH010000085.1:0-10325 GCA_964397115.1 uncultured Roseivirgaceae bacterium
CGGTGTAGCGCATGGCGGCGGGCGCGTCGCCATCCACCGAACCGAAGTTGCCCTGACCGTCAACCAAGGGGTAGCGCATGCTCCAATCCTGGGCCATGCGCACCATGGTATCATATACCGAGGCATCGCCATGAGGATGGTACTTACCAAGAACTTCCCCAACAATACGAGCTGATTTTTTGTAGGGCTTATTGTAGTTTACACCCAATTCGAGCATCCCATAAAGTACCCTGCGGTGAACAGGTTTAAGCCCGTCCCGCACATCGGGCAATGCCCTGGAAACGATTACCGACATCGAATAATCGATGTAGGCACCACGCATTTCTTCTTCAATATTAATCGGGATAATGCTTTGCCGGCCTGGGATAAGGCCACCGGATTCTTCAGCCACTTTTAGGAGGTTTAGTCGTCTTAAATTTCCACAAAATCAGCCCGAAAAAGGCTTTTTAAGGGAGGTGCAAGATAGTGATTTTATACCTTAAAATGCGCTTAACATGGGCGAAAATCAGCCGGAAAAATCAGTTTAATAAGGGTTTAGTTTCCGCTTGTTCCTACCCTTGTATTTTATCAGGTTGGGGTAGTTTTCGCCATAGTGAGGGTTCTGCTTTTTCCATATCGGATGAACCCGGCTGCGATACTCGCGATTGCCATGGGCATGATTGATTTGGATTCGGCACTCCTTCAAAAAGCACCTTCTCAACTCCGGGATCCGGTACGTTGCTCCAATGTTCAAGTAATATGCATTGAAGCGGTGCTTTATGCTTTGGCCAGCTTCAGGAAAATTCAGGCTGTAATTCTTAAACTCATAAGAGGGCCGGATAAACAGTCGGAAGTATTCTGACATCTCGCGTTCAATGGTGGGCCCCAGGTTAAAGAATATACCTTTTGTCAAGACAGCTTTATCAAAGTTCTTTCCGAGGTTGTATCCCCCAATGTTGGCGTCAATAGTAAGCAGGTAATTGTCGTACCGGTAAACCGAAGCACCCACCAGGATAAAATATTTTTTGAGAAAAAAACTGGAAAATCCGGGATCGAAATTTTGCAGGTCGGCTTTATACAAAATAGGCTTGAAATCGCCCAGGCTTACAAAATCAAATGAATACCCGCCACCCACCCGGTAGCGGCCGCTGAACTCTACATGAACAGTCGCTTTCAGCGGAAGGGTAAGCGACTTGCTTCGAAAACCGATTTCGGCAGTATCGGAATTTACCTGAAAGTCGGTTGGATTAATTGAAGGAACGGTAGTGACAATACGATTAAACCAGTTAGTGTACCCGGTGGCTGGAGTATTCGGATTAAAAAGTACTGCCCCCCCTGTTGCCGGCTGATACAAGGCAAATCCATCCAGTTGATGACGGAATACCGTAGAACCATAGCCTGTGCTAAAGCCTATTGTTACCTTGCTCAGCAGCTTCCTGAAGATGCCGGGCTGCTGACGGTCAACATAAAAATGATCCAGCGGGATGCTGACATCCTTTTCTTTTTGGGCTTCGGCAATGAAAGCGTGCACCAAGCCGAGAAACACAAAGGCTATGATAACCCTGACGCGCAGAAAATTCAATTAATGGTTGAAATGAACTGAAACTAAACCCAGGTAAAGTGTAAAAATAAACAAAATGCCCATTTTTTAATACCGTGAAGCGGGCAACGACTCTAACGAAGTGAAGGTATGAAATAGTGTTTGCCCTTTTTGGGCCGTATAGGTAAACCGGTATTCATCTGGCGGATGGGCCGATCTTGAAAGCCTTAAGGTTACTGGGTTTTCGCCCGTATGCAAGGGAATACGGGCGTAGTAAATACTATGGGGAAGGGTTTGCAAGTTGCGCGTATCGGCTTTTTCAGTGGCTGCATTAATCGCCCCGATAATGGCTCCAACGGAGCGATTTTCCTTGCGGGTGGAATGTTCCATGGCTTTTTTCAGCGCAACCCGCAGCAGGCCTTTGCTAAACTCAAGTCCCATGCGCTCTTGCAGGCATTTAATGGCCACCTGGTTGACGTCTTCGCCTAATTGAAGCGGAAAGGATACTTCCCCTAAGTGAATTTCAGCGGTGCTGTAAAAGGCCGGCCGTTCGAGGTATCGTGGAAAGGCCACCCTGAAAATCTCAAGGTCACTGAGTTGGGCCCGTTCGTCATCGCTGGATACATAAAAGGAATAGCTCATGTTCATATCGGGGTTGCTGAACATAACCATATCCTTTCCTTTCCGATTTACAACAAAATTGATGCTCCATTCATCTTTAATAGGGCTCAGGCCGTTGTGCCAGAAAAAGACCAGTTCTCCTTCGGGATTTACTATTTTAAAATCAGGCCAGTTGAATTTTGCCTTATAAAAATCAAATTCCTCGGTAAAACCGGTGTTCCATGCTGCCCTTAACAAGTCGGCCTTAAGTTGATTGGGTGCCTGCACCCCAAATAACCGTCCGTAATCTTCTTCATAAATCTGGTAAGCATTGCGGTAAGCGATGAATGCATTATTCCAGTCTTTATCGGCCTGATAAATAATGCCCATGAGCAGGTGGATAAAGGCATCCCTTCGGTATTTATTTTCAGATGAATAGCGGTCAGCCAACTGCTGCAAACGGGTATTTAACCTTCTGCATTCCACCAGGGATTCTTCGTACCTGCCCATTTTCAGAAAATTCATAGCCTTATAGTAGAGCACCATTAAATGTTCGTGATCTTCGCCCCGGTAAACGGTGACGGCAGGGTTGGTGAAATAGGAGGCAGCTTCGCGCGCAATATTTATCCGGTAATCCTCTCCGAATAAATAAGCTTTTTCAAAATAGCTGTTGCTTTCTTCGTATTTACCGAGGATGGATAACAGAATACCGTTGTTGGCATAATACAAAAACCTGACGTTCGGCTTTTGGTACCGGGTGTCTTCCTGAAGGATAGCCAAGGCTTTATCCAGGCTGCCCTCCTCAAACTTCCGGTTGTAATCGTAGGTGATTTCGTAAAATGAAGCGCATGCTGAACCCAGCATTAATACACCGAGGGCTAACCACCGCTTCACCATGAATTAAGGCTATTAATTTTTTACCAACTTTTTTATTTCATTCTGGCCATACCAGATGCGCTTATTCGTTTCAATGTCGGTAAGAAACAGTGTGGTAATGTAATTGGTTACACGCTTGTTATTGTACACATCGGTTTCTGAGTTCATCTCACCAAAGAGCATAACATCAGCTCCGGTTTCTTTGCCCCACCGCGCTACGGTTGCCGGGTCGGCAAAGTCCTGCTGCTCGGCACGTTCTTGTCTTAGTTTATCACGAAATTCGTCTGACTCTACCAGGTCGGCAAGGCCTGACTGATGAACAACAAGTTCGATTTTTTTTACAAAGTTATTGGCATCAATGTGTTCGCTGGTTTTGTTTCGGATAATTCCTACCACAATAACAGGCCTGCGGCCCAAGGCATCGGCATAGTTGCGGAAGCCATCCGATTTGAATAATTCATAAATCATCTGGTCAGCCACTTTACGGGAATCGGTGTCGTTCCACCGGCCGCTCAAATCAATGGGTGTTGACGGATCAACACGGGTAACGGTACGCGAGCAGCTTGAAGCAAAAAGAACAGCAATCAGAGGCAACAGGTATTTCATAGTTTAATCATTATGTTGAAGAAAAGACAAAAATCTTGCCGGATTACAAATTTTTCAGCCTTTCGATAACCCCTCTGGGTAGTGGCGCAGTAAAAACAAAATTACCGGCAACCAGCACATCGGCCCCAGCTTCCATTAACGCTTTTGCATTATCAAGGTTTACCCCGCCATCAACTTCAATTTTTGCCGAACTGTTTTTCCGGCTGATGAGGGATTTTAAATCAGTGACTTTCTGATGGGTATTCTCGATAAACTTCTGGCCGCCAAACCCGGGGTTAACCGACATGAGGCAGACCACGTCAATTTCGGAAACAATGTTTTCGAGGGTACTTATGGGGGTATGCGGATTAACGGCAACCCCGGCTTTGCAACCCAAGGCTTTAATCTGCTGGATGTTCCGGTGAAGGTGCGGACAGGCCTCAATGTGAACGCTGATTGTTTCGGCTCCTGCTTTGCGGAATGCTTCGACATACCTTCCGGGCTCCACAATCATCAGGTGAACATCAAGGGGCTTTTTAGCATGTCGGTTGATGGCCTCCACCACGGGAAGCCCCATAGAAATATTGGGAACGAACACCCCATCCATTATGTCAATGTGAATCCAGTCGGCTTCGCTTTCATTAATCATCTTCACCTCCCGTTCAAGGTTGGCGAAGTCGGCTGCAAGTATCGAGGGCGCAATAATCGGTTTGTTCATGAGGCAGGTAGGCAGGTTTAATTTACGGTAAAGTTAAAACCAATACCGGACGACCCTGTACTGAAAGGCCTAAAGTTTAACAATTTTGTATGATACCCCTTTGCCGCGGGCGGCAATCCGAAGGAAATACATACCGGGTTGAATACCCGAAAGGTTTACCACGTAACGAAGCGCATTCCAGGTAAATGAAGCATTGCCCGATGCAATGGTTTGGCCCATGGAATTGGCAAGCAGGTACGTCACCTCAGAAAGTTCAGCGGGATTAAGGGTTTCAATAACCAACGTATCATTTAGAACCGGGTTAGGATAAATCTGAATGGTGGGCAGTTCACTGCTGTGTTCCAGGTATTGGCTGATGGCCCGGTAGCCCGGTAATCCATATCCCAGAGAATTGTCGGGGGCAGTTCCCTGCGAACTGGACAGCCGGAGGGCTTCAATAAGTTCGCGGTTTAACCGATCGGGAAATTTTTGCCAAACACCGGCAATGAGCGAGGTAACCAATGGCGCGGCCAACGAGGTACCCGAAGCTGTGCCCACTGTTCCGTTTGCTTTAATCACTTTTACGGAAGTGCCCAATGCTACAACATCGGGTTTAATGCGTCCGTCTGCCGAAGGCCCAAAAGAACTGGAAGGACTTTTGGCGCCCTCCAGGTTAACATTGCCAACGGCTACGGCATATTGTGCATCGGCCGGTGCGGTAATAATTCGCCAAGCCTTTGCTCCTTCGTTACCCGCGCTGGTAACCACAATTATTCCCCGGTCGGTGGCCAGGCTGGCGGCCCTGGAGACAACAGCCGTGGTGCCATCCATCTCGGCCGGATCATAGTCCATCGAAAAATCATCGAACGTATTGTACCCCAGCGATGAATTGATCACATCCACACCGGCACTATCCGCCCGTTCGGCAGCAATCAGCCAGTTGTATTCTTCAATGCGGTATTCCGTGTCCACATCTTCGGTCACGTACAACTGAAAGGTGGCTTTATGGGCACCGCCTGTAAAGGTGCCCTCTTGGTAGCCTGCAATTACCGACCATACCTGTGTGCCATGATCATCATGGCGGAATACATCCTCCCCGCCATAAACAAAATCGTGTGATACCGTGGCATTAAACCGTTCTTCAGTAAACACATGCTGAAACGGAGCGGACGTATCGGCACCGGAAAATCCCCCATCAAAAACGGCAATGGTCATCGGCTCGCCCCGGAACCCATCAGCGTGCATCTGATCAATGCCAATTTGTGCAAGCTGGGGCGTTGCGGCATCCTCCTGCTGACTTGTTTTGGATTTTACCTTCCCGCTTCTGCCGCCATCTACCGGCCGGGGTCCTGGAGCAACCCGTTCAATGGCTTGAACAAAGGGCATTGCCAGCAGGGTGGATAGTAGTGAGGCATCGCATTGGATTAACGCGCCATTCATCCACCGGGTAGTGTATAAAACAGTTGCACCGGCATTTCGCACCTCATCAACGTATGAAGGTGTAACAGGAAGGTCTTGCTCATTTACTGAAATGCCCTGTTTAGTTCTTCGTTGAATGGCTTTTTCAGACAAAAACGCGGAAGGATTGTTTATGCTGTAAGGGGTTCCTGCTTTGTCTTTAAAAAAAACAATATAGCGGTTTACCTGAGCAGTAACTGGCCCGGAAAGGCAAAAAAGTAGAAAGAAAATTCTATAAGTTGCCATACGCTTCGAGATACTGCACCCATTTGTAGCCGTTGTTAATCTGGCTGGTGCAACTGCCTCCAGTACAGGTGTAAGTCCATACTTCACTTAATTTGAATACTAATCCTATGTCTTTGCCATATGTTTCCATTCTCACATCCCGATAAGTGAGGTCGGTGGTAACATTTTCCCGGGTAACCTCGGCCACCACCTCGGCCGGCAGCGAAGAGTCAGTTATAAGATTCGTAATCTGGTATTCATCTTCCGGCTGGCTATTGTACAGATTACCATTCCACCTGCGGCCAACGTGTACAGGAAATGCTAGTGGAATAAATGCCGTGTTTCCTTCGTTAACGATCACAAACTGATCGGTAAGCCGGGCTGACCACGTATCCAGAAACTGCCAGTCCTCCCCTTCTTCCTGCCGGGTATAGCGGTACATAACATAGGTGTAACCCGTTTCGGCATTAGGAAAGGAATCGACCACTTCAATGCGTAACTGAAAGGTATCGGCTGCAGGGGGTTGCAAGGGAGAAAAGATTGTTTCCTCAACACCATATATCCAATACCTTCCTACCGATAAAGGAAAAAATTCCGGACCATGCAAACGGAGCGGTTCGTCATCGGTACACTGAACCAACAAGGTACCAAGCCATAAATAGTTAGCCAACCGTTTCAAGATGATGTGATTTTTTGGTAAATCCGCGCCTGGCACTAAAAGTAATCCTGTTTAAAACGTGCCCTAAAGGTATTTTATTCTTGTCAGGATATGAAACTGCAACGGATTGTTAAAGTGGGCAACATTACTAACCTGAGCGATGCCCGGTATTGTGCCGGCATGGGTGTGCACTTGCTGGGATTCAACGCCATTGAAAGCCGACCCGGTTATTTACCCTCCGAAACCTTTCAGGAATTTCGCGGATGGTTTGCGGGACCTTCCATTGTTGTTGAGGCTTACGGTTTACCCGATTCGCAGACCCTGCATACCATCATGCGCAACTACCTGCCTGACTTCATTGAGCTCAGCGTGAACGAGTTGTCACTGATTGACCTCCCTTCGCTTGCGCTGATCGTGTCTTCAGATGGCCTGCCGGTTGAACAGTTACTTGCTAAACTCGCGCCCGTTCATACGCAGGTTGCCTGGGTTCAGGCCGAAGATACCATGCCGGTATCATACCTTAACGAACTAGCGGGACACTATCCGGTACTGTTGAGGTTAAATGGACCATTAACCACTGATTACACGAACTATCCGGTAAAGGGTTTTGCCCTAGTCGGAAGCACGGAAGAAAAACCAGGGTTAAAGTCGTACGACCACCTGGCTGCGGTACTGGAACAACTGGAAGAAGATTAGTTGCCGATAACCCTCACATAAGGAAGCCACCCCGTTTCAGGGCATGTTCAACTGCCTGACGGGTAACGTCAGGATAACTTAGTTCAACCGTTTTGCTGGATTCTATCCACCGGATAATTTCGGGTAAGCGCTTTTTTTTCACATTCTTCAATACCGGAACACCTAACTCACGCAAGGCTGCCGCATTGTAGTGCTGTTCGTATTGCTTTTTCATGGGCACCACCAATAATTTCTTTCCGAGGTAAAGCACTTCGGCCGGTGTTTCAAAGCCCGCACCGCAAAAAATGCCTTTAGCAGTAATCATGCTCGCCACAAACTCCTCATTATTAACCGGGTAAACCGATACCCTACCGATGTGATAGGGTTTATGAGCATGCTTAGAGAATACATGCCAGCGGATAGCCGACACCTTCAGCAACAAGCCAACCAGCTTGCGGTCGTCATAAGCCGGCAGGTAAACCGTGTAGTGATCGGAGTTCTTTACATCAGCTTCCCTTACCCTTTTTCGTATAACCGGAGTATAAATGTTTTTGTCAAACCGGGCAAAATGAAAACTTACAGCATCATCAGCAGGTGCGTAGTTATTCAATATCCATTCGCCCAGCGGATCAAAATGATTTGGATGCGGCACTTTTTTAGAAAGCAAGGCCGACTGATGGCTTAATGCGATACAGGGAACTTTCTTCTTTCGTGCCGACCAGGCCGATATGGGCTCAAAGTCGTTAATAATCAGGTCGTATTTCTCTGCCGGAAAACTTTTAATCTCCCTGAACACCGCTTTAGAACTATTTTGTTTGAAGGTTTTCAGAATATCAACCCCTCCTTTTTTGCCGAAGTAAAAACTCAAACCCTTTGACTTGTACTTAACCGGATAGGGTAACGTGATGTCGGCCTGAGCCCCGCTTACAAATAAATCAAGGTCGCCATAGTCACGTAAAACCGGTACCACCTCCTCGGCCCGTGCGATGTGCCCGTTGCCTGTTCCCTGAATAGCATATAAAATTTTCACTTCTTAGTGTTCAGAAATTCATTGATAAGATCTCTGAAAATTTCGTCATTATCCAGCTTATTGCGAAGCCGCTTCGGAAGTTTTATTGATTTGGCGTAGGCATCATCCCGATATCGGTATATACTCCAGTTGGCGCCATCGTATTCAAGTGCAGTAAGGTTTTCCACCCAATCACCGGAATTCAGGTAAGTAACCCTGCCCTTTTCGTTTTCAATGGTTTTAATTTCAGGCTGATGGATATGACCGCAAACTACAAAATCGTAGTTGTTGGAAATAGCAATGTCAGCAGCAGTCTTTTCAAAGTCATTAATAAACTTCACGGCTGTTTTAACGCTGTCTTTCACCCGTTTCGACAGCGAGATCCGCTCCCTGCCCAGGCGGGTGAGGCACCAGTTGACGAACGTATTGATCAGGATAAGCGTATCGTAACCAACCGCACCCAGTTTGGCCAGCCACTTCGAGTATTTCATCGTAACATCAAATACATCGCCATGAAAAATCCATGCCTTCTTGCCATTCAGGCGAAGCACCACCTTGTTGGCAATTTTAAATGATCCCAGCCGGAAGCCTGCAAACTTCCGCAGCATCTCATCGTGGTTACCGGTAAGGTAGACTATTTTTGTACCCTTTACCAGCAAGCCGGTAATGTGCTTAACCACCTGCATGTGTGATTTGGGCCAATAATGCTTACTGAATTGCCACATATCAATAATGTCGCCATTCAGGATGATTTTTTTAGGTTTGATTGTTTTAAGGTAGCGAAGCAACTCCTCGGCATGACAGCCGTAGGTGCCCAGGTGGATATCGGAAAGAATTACAATTTCGGGCCTACGCTTTTTGAACCTACCCATGTCTGCTTAAAAAAGTAATCCCGAAGACCCGAAGGCCTTCAGGAATACTTGTATCGAAAAAGAAGTTTTACCACTACAAAGGTACCCCGGCACCATTACCTGCGGGTCATGGCCGTGTTATGGAATTGTTACCATAAGGTAATGGGCTAAACCGGAAGCGAAGGTATTTAATGGATTCGCCTTTGGCCGTAAACTCTTCTTCGTAACGGGTTTTAATATCAAAACATTCAGCTCGTAAATCCGACTGGTAAAGGTCATGCGTAAAAGCAAGGTCGGTTACATCGGTGCGGCCGTTAAGCACTTCGAGGGTGTAGTTAAACAAAATGGTGTTGTCGGTTTTCAGTCGGAGGTAGCCGGCAGGCTTTAACAGGTTTTTATAAAACTCCAGGAAACGCGGACTGGTTAGTCTTCGTTTGATGTCGCGTTTGCGCGGCCTCGGATCAGGAAACGTGATCCATAACTCATCAATTTCTCCTTTTTCAAAAAATGATTCAATGAACAAAATCTGGATCCGAAGGAAGGCTACGTTAGAAAGGTTTTGCTCAAGAGCCCAGGAACTCCCCTTCCAGAGGCGGTCGCCCTTTATATCCACCCCGAGGAAGTTCCGCTCAGGAAAAAGTTTGCCCAGGTTTACGGAATACTCCCCCCTGCCACAGGCGAGCTCAACGGTTATCGGGTTATCGTTACCAAAGAAGGTATGCCAGTTTCCTTTGATGGTGTGGTAGTTTGGCTTTGACGGCTCAATCACATTTTGCCGCTCCTCGATAATCCTGAACCGCTCCTTTTTTCGTTTCATCTAAAGGTCATTGATTTCGGCTACTACAAAAGTACTTCCTCCGATAAAGATCAGATCATCCGGACCGGCAAGTTCTTTTGCTTTTTCAATGGCACGGTTCACATCGGGCTCAACAACACCGGATAATCCGAATTGAGCGGCCCTGGCCGCAAGGTCATGCGCATCTAAGGCCCGTGGGATGGTTGCCTGGCAAAAGACATAGTAAGCCGTTTTAGGCAGAAGGGTAAGGATAGCATCATGCCGTTTATCCCTGACCATGCCCAGAACAACGTAAAGCTTCTGATGGTGTTGCCCGGCAAGTTGACTGACTACTTCGCGAATGCCTTCTACATTGTGTGCGGTATCGCAGATGGTC
>CAYNIH010000086.1:0-4784 GCA_964397115.1 uncultured Roseivirgaceae bacterium
AACCTCCTTCAACGCAGATATTAAAAAACGGATCAATCATTAAGCGAACACCCAAACCGTAAGGAATTGCCGGTTGTATCCGCTTGTAGGTTACACCTTCAGTCTTCAGGGGCTGGAGTGCATATTTTTCTCCCTGATATTCAGTCATAGGATTAAAATACAACACGCCTATTCCTGCGAAGCCGTAGAAATTCAGTTTCGGGCGTTGGTAGAAGCGTTGCCCCATAGGGAAAAAGTTAAACTGGCCAATTAACGATAACTCGAAATTGTTTGAATAGAAGGAAAGGTTTCTTTTCTTCCGGCTGTTATCATCGGCCTTGGCATCATCTCCCTTTAACTGAAACCAACTTAATTCGGCACGGGCACTGATTCGGTTAGTGAAATAGTATTGAAGACCTGCCGATAGCGTAGGTTTGGCATCGAAGTAATCGCCTTCGTTGGCCAATTCCCCAAAATAGGTTGATGTTCCAATTCCTCCAACCGCAATAAGCGATCGCTCTTTCCGAATCGCATAAAAACTCTGGGCCTCCGCCAGGCCTGTAGCCATGACAACCCATGTCAGAAAAGCCAATACTATCCGCATGTTACCGATTTATCCCACTAAAGTAGGAATTATAACCGTTTTGCGAAAGGCCTTATTTCAATACCTCTTTTACCTTGCTGGCAGCATCTTTTAGCAAAATGGCCGAGTAAACCTTTAACCCCGATTGCTCAATGATTTTGGCCCCTTCTTCGGCATTTGTACCCTGAAGGCGCACAATAATGGGTACGTTGATGTTGCCTATTTTTTTGTAAGCTTCAACCACCCCGTTGGCAACCCGGTCGCACCGTACAATCCCTCCGAAAATGTTGATTAGAATGGCCTTTACATGGGGGTCCTTAAGTATTATTCGGAAGCCCGCTTCTACGGTTTCAGCATTGGCGCCACCGCCAACGTCAAGGAAGTTGGCCGGCTCCCCACCGGAAAGTTTAATGATATCCATAGTAGCCATGGCCAGTCCTGCCCCGTTAACCATACAACCCACGTTGCCGTCAAGTTTTACATAGTTCAGTCCTGCTTTACCTGCTTCTACCTCCAACGGATCCTCTTCGGTAATGTCGCGCAATTCTGCCAGGTCTTTGTGCCGGTACAAGGCATTGTCATCCAGGCTTACTTTAGAATCAACCGCCAGGATCTTGTTGTCAGACGTTTTTAATAAGGGGTTGATCTCGAACATGGAGGCATCCAGGCCAACATAAGCATTGTATAACGAGTGAATGAATTTAACACCTTCTTTGAAGGCATTGCCGCTCCAGCCCATGGCAAAGGCAATCTTGCGGGCCTGAAAAGATTGCAGGCCAATGGCGGGGTCAACCCACTCTTTAATAATTTTTTCAGGGTGGGTTTCAGCTACTTCTTCAATGTTCATCCCGCCTTCGGTTGAAGCCATTATTACCGGTACCCCTTTGGCACGGTCCAGCAGGATGCTCATATAATATTCCTTAGGTTCAGTTTCGCCAGGGTAATACACATCCTCTGCAATCAGTACTTTGTTTACTTTTTTTCCTTCCGGTCCGGTTTGCAGAGTAACCAGCGTACCGCCCAAAATGGCTTTCACCTTTTCGGGTACTTCGGCAATGCTCTTGGCCACCACAACCCCTTTTGAACCGGTTTCCTTAATGGTTCCCTTGCCTCTTCCGCCTGCATGAATTTGCGATTTCACTACAAACCATTTTGTGCCGGTTTCCGCTTCCAGTTCTTTAGCTGCCTGAATGGCTCCATCCAGTGTGTCGGCAACAATGCCTCGCTGCACAGCGACTCCGTATTTTTTGAGGATTTCTTTTCCCTGGTATTCGTGTATGTTCATGAAGTTGTATTTTGGAGCAAAATACCGTATTTACCCTTTAATTCAAACCCGGGCCTGGTGAGCAATACACTTGTTTCTGTTTCTGGCATTCGTAAATCCTACGGTTCTCTTGAGGTGCTCAAAGGGATAACTCTAACCATTACCAGGGGTGAAGTGGCGGCAATCGTTGGGGCTTCAGGTGCCGGAAAGAGCACCCTGCTGCACATTATCGGTACGTTGGATACTCCCGACAGCGGTAAGGTGGTGATTGATGGCATTGATGTGTTTACCTATTCGCCAGCGGACCTTTCCGCTTTCCGGAACCGCTCGGTAGGATTTGTATTTCAGTTTCATAACCTACTGCCGGAATTCACGGCAAAAGAAAATGTGATGATTCCTGCTTTTATTGCCAAAAAGTCTGTTCAGCAGGCGGAGGCGAGGGCTGACGAATTGCTTGCCTTGCTGGGCATCAGCGGCCGGGCGAATCATAAGCCTTCCGAACTTTCGGGAGGGGAGCAACAGCGGGTGGCGGTAGCCCGTGCACTTATCAATGCGCCAGCCCTTGTGCTGGCCGATGAACCCAGCGGAAACCTGGATTCAAAGAATGCCCGGGAATTGCACCAGCTATTTTTTGACTTACGCAGGCAGTTTAATCAAACCTTTATCATTGTTACGCACAACGAGGAGTTTGCTGCCATGGCCGACCGGAAGCTGGTTATCCGTGACGGCATCATCTCAGCCTGACGGTGCCTTAGATTCTGCGCTTGATGTATTTCAACTGTGCCTTTTCACCGTGGGGTGTCAACTTGTTCTGGTGCGAATATGCCGGACACATGGAGGTGGTAAAGCTGCACGATGACAACAAGGTTCCTAACAGGAGAATCAGGGCGATGAAAATAACGATGCGTTTCATGTTTTTTTGCTTCCTTTTGGTTTGAATTAATGACTCAAAAGTAGCGGGGCCTGAGCACCGGCATTTAGCGATGATAAAGAATGTCTGGTTAGTGTAAGGATAAGGCCTTAGAAGATAAATACGAGGTTTTTTTTTAGTAAATTCTTTGCTTATGCCCCCCTGCCTTACCCTGGGGTGAACTTAAATCAATTTTTTACTATGTCTTTTAAATAGCTGTATTACTTATAGTTATCGAAATTCGGCCTTTGTAAAATCCTTCAAAATGAGCCGTTGCCTTACAGCCCGGTTTACCTGGCCTCAGGATGGCAGGTTTTGAACATCCTTAGAAAAAAATTGCTCAATGCGACAAAACAGCAGAGTAAATCTCCTCAGCCTCCATCAGGCCGTATGAATTTATACCGGTTAGTCGTACGGTCTTTAGTTCATTAACCAATACCGGATCGTAAGTTGCCGCTACCCGGATGTAGTTTTCGGTAAAACCGTGCATCCTCCCGTTTTCTATGTCATTTTCAAAAAGTACAATGGCCTGCCTTCCAATATTTTCCTCGTAAAATTTCCTTCTTTTTTTATCAGACAAGCTGTGCAGCATGGTTGACCGCTCTGCCCGTTCCCTCCCGGGTACCTTGCCGCCCATGGCAGCGGCCGGTGTATTGTCGCGTTCGGAATAGGTAAACACGTGCAGGTAGGAAACATCCAGTTCGTTTAGGAAGCGGTAGGTTTCCAGGAAATCATCATGCGTTTCTCCTGGAAAGCCTACAATGACATCGGTGCCGATGCAGCACTGGGGCATAGCCGACTTGATTTTGGCCACCCGGCTTTCATACACCTCACGAAGGTAGCGCCTGCGCATGCGTTTCAGGATTTTATCCGACCCCGATTGGAGGGGAATATGAAAATGCGGAGCAAACCGTTTACTGGTGGCTACAAACTCAATAATTTCATCGGAAAGCAGGTTTGGTTCGATGGAGGAAATCCTAAACCGGTCAATTCCATTAACTTCATCCAGTGCCCGGACCAGATCAATAAAATGTTCCTTACGCCTGCCGCCCTGTAACCCAAAATCACCGGTATTGACTCCGGTAAGCACCACTTCTCGTACCCCGGTGGCCGCAACTTCGCGTGCGGTTTTCAGAATATTGGCAATGCTGTCGCTGCGGCTTTGGCCCCGCGCCAACGGGATGGTGCAAAAGGCGCAGGAGTAATCACAGCCGTCCTGCACCTTTAAAAAGGTGCGGGTGCGGTCGTGCAGCGAGTAGGAGGTAGCGAAGGTGTTAACCGACTCAATACCGGAAGCAAAGACCTCGGCATCCGGCTTTCGGACAAACCCATCGAGCAGTTCTAGCAGCCTGAATTTTTCGGCCGCTCCAAGTACGGCATCCACACCGGGAATTTGGGCAATTTCTTTTGGCTTGAGTTGGGCATAGCAGCCAATGATGGCAATGTAGGCATTGGGCGAAATGGTCCGCGCCTCCCTGACTACCTTTCGGCACTTCTTGTCGGCATTTTCGGTTACGCTGCAGGTGTTGATGATGTAGATATCCGGTGTGTCGGTAAAATCGGTTTTTACGTACCCTTTCTGTTCGAACATCCGCGAAATCGTGGACGTTTCGGAATAATTAAGTTTGCAGCCCAGGGTATAAAACGCAACTTTTTTCATTCTGCTGGTGCAAAGGTACACTGCTGCCTGCGGATCAAAAAATCACCGGGCAATGAGCCTGCGGTGGTAGTTAATTTGGCCAAGGTGGTAGGTAAAATGACCAAACAAATGGATTAAAAAGTATGAAGTGGTCATCGGGTAGCCCAGCGGTTGTAAGGGATACTCTTTTTGTAATTCCTGCTCGTTTAGTTTAAGTAAGGTTGCCTTCACGACTTCTTTGGTGGTGTGAATTTCCCGCAGCAACTGATCACGGCCAACATCCCGCGCGGAAAATTCATAGTCGCGGTTGCGCACATAGCCGGTGTGTCCCAGTACCGTTCCGATAAAATGCTGAAGGTTGCCGCAGAGGTGCAGGGCGAGCGTGCCCGCGGAGTTGGTGAGGCCCGGC
>CAYNIH010000086.1:4794-10228 GCA_964397115.1 uncultured Roseivirgaceae bacterium
CAGGCATAAGTTTCCGGCCGTGTTTTTTATTTCTCCTCCGAGCTGCCAGATGGCTTCTTCCGTAGGGTACAGGGTAATCTCCTTTTCGAGGGTAGTTAATTCCCGATTGAAAAGTTTAGCCAGTGATGTGAGAAAGTCTTTTTCCATGCTGGTTAATTGCTCAGTAAAAATTGCTTGAACGATTGAATCTTCTGGTCAAGTTGCTGATTCACCGATTCATAATCGGCAGGTAAGTTCAATTTTGTATTCACGCTGATGTAATACTTGATTTTCGGTTCGGTGCCCGATGGGCGAACGGAAATCTTTGTGCCGTCTTCCAGGTAAAACTGCAGCACGTCCGATTGTGGAAAGGCCAGCGGCTTTTCTTCACCGGTTCGGATGTTGGTTTCCTTCTGCATTTTGTAGTCGAGCAGGCGCACGAGGCTCACTCGGTTAATCGAAGTTGGCGGGCGGTGCCTGAATTGTTCCATCATAACCTTTATTTCTTGCTCGCCTTGCTGCCCCTTTTTGGTAATGTTCACCAGGCCTTCCTTGTAAAAAGCATGTTCGGTGTACATGTCAATAAGCCAGTCGTAAAGCGATTTCCCTTCATCGGATGCGCAGGCCGCCATAGCCGCAAAAAATGCGCAGGCCGAAACCGCATCCTTGTCGCGCACGAAGTCGCCCACCATGTAACCGTAGCTTTCTTCGCCTGCTGCAATAAACTTTTTCTTACCCTCCAGGGTGCGCATCAGTTCAGCGATGTACTTGAACCCTGTAAGCGTGTTGTAGCAAGCGATGCCGTAGGTTGCAGCCATGGTATCTACCAGTTCGCTGGTCACTATGGTTTTTACTACATAGGCGTCTTTTTTATCGGTAAGGTTTTTCATGATGAACCACATCATCAGGCAAAAGGCCTGGTTGCCGTTCAGCAGCATAAATTTACCATCGGGTTTGCGCACCCCAATTCCTACCCGGTCGGTGTCGGGGTCGGTAGCCATAACCAACGTTGCGCCAACCGCCATCCCTTTTTTCATGGCCATTTCCATGGCCGACCGTTCCTCTGGATTGGGCGATATTACGGTGGGGAAATTGCCATCGGGCGTGCGCTGCTCCTCTACGATGTGAATATTGGTAAATCCCATTTGGCTGAGGCACTCGGGCACCATAGTGATGCCTGCACCATGAAGACTTGAGTAAACAATGCGGATATGCCGGTTACGGGCAACCGCTTCTTTGCGTGGAATCAGTTTTTTCACTTCTTCATAGTAGGCTGCCTCCACTTCTTCCCCGATGGGGTAAATACTTTCGGGCTTTCCGTTAAATCGTACTTCTTCAAATCCCTTTATGGCGTTTACCTCGGCAATGATGTTTTTATCGTGTGGAGGCACAACCTGTGCCCCGTCATTCCAGTAAACTTTGTACCCGTTGTATTCTTTCGGGTTATGCGAGGCGGTAATGACAATGCCCGATTGGCAGCCAAGGTAGCGTATGGCATACGAAAGGATGGGCGTGGGGCGCAATTCCGGGAAGAGGTGCACCTCGATACCGTTGGCGGTAAATACCTCGGCAGCTATTTTGGCAAAGTAGCGGCTGTTGTTACGGCTGTCGTGGGCAATGGCCACGTTAATGGGTTTACCAGGAAAGGTTTTCAGCAGGTAATTGCAAAACCCCTGGGTGGCTACACCTACCGTGTATTTGTTCATGCAGTTTGAGCCTGCACCCATAATGCCCCGTAGCCCACCGGTTCCAAACTCCAGGTCTTTGTAGAAACTGTCAATGAGGTCGCGCGGGTCATCGCGGTGGAGCAGTTCGGCAACCTGTTTTTTTGTTTCCGGATCGATGATGGAACTATCAAGCCATTGTTGGGCTTTTTGTCTTACACGGTTGATTAATTCGGTCATTGCAGTGCAGTGTGGCTAAAGGTTTCCGCGTAAGGCCTGTTCGCGTTCAATGGATTCAAACAATGCTTTGAAGTTACCTTTTCCAAACGACTTGGCTCCGTTCCGTTCGATAATTTCAAAGAAAACGGTGGGCCTGTCCTGTACGGGTTTGGTAAAAATCTGGAGCAGGTAGCCTTCCTCATCCCTGTCGATCAGGATGTTCAGTTTCTTCAGTTCGTCCAGGCTTTCGTTGATTTTTCCCACCCGGTCGAGCACATCATCGTAATATGTTTCGGGTACATAAAGAAACTCCACACCCCGCCTCCGGAGTTGGCCTACCGTATAGATAATGTCATCGGTGGCAATGGCTATGTGTTGCACACCAGGCCCTTTGTAAAAATCCAGGTATTCTTCAATTTGTGATTTCTTTTTACCCTTGGCGGGTTCGTTAATGGGAAATTTAATGTATCCGTTCCCGTTTGCAACCACCTTCGACATCAGGGCGCTGTATTCGGTGGATATATCTTTATCATCGAACGTTACCAGCAGGCTGAAGCCCATAACTTTTTCGTAGAACTCCACCCACATATTCATTTTGCCCAGTTCCACATTGCCCACACAGTGGTCGACATACTTTAGCCCGATGGGCGTTGCCTCGTACGTGCTTTTGCGGGGTTTATAGCCGGGCAGAAAGGGACCTTTGTAATTCCTGCGCTCTACAAATGTGTGGATGGTTTCACCATAGGTTTTTATTGACGATAGCACCACTTCACCAAATTCATCGGAGAGCACTTCGGGTGTGCTGGCAATCTCGGCTCCGCGCGCCACGGTTTCCTCAAACGATTTGCGGGCATCATCCACCCATAGCGCCAATACTTTAACGCCATCGCCATGTTTGCGCACGTGTTCCGCAATTTCGGAGTCGGGCTGAAGGGCGGTGGTGAGCACCAGGGTAATCTTATTTTGCCTGAGCACGTAGGAAGCCCGGTCGCGCACCCCGGTTTCGGGGCCGGCATAGGCCACCAGCTCGAAGCCAAATGCATATTGGTAGAATAAGGCCGACTGCTTGGCGTTGCCCACATAAAACTCGATGTGGTCGGTGCCGTTAATGGGTAGAAAATCGGTCGCCATACAATTAGTTAGTTAGTTCACTGTAAAGGTAATGCATACAACATTAGTTTACCGTTAGCTTTCCGGAATTTCACGATAGACCGGTTAGGGAAAATTTTAATTTGAATGCAGCGTTTCATGCCCGTGTTCGGCCTTATAAAATTTTGGATTTGAGAATTGCTGTTTATCTTGCTAAGATTGTCGTTTCAACGGTTACTATGGATTTAGCTGCGCTGGATAAGGCCCTCCAGGAAATAGTCAAGGCACGGGCCGAACTGAAGAAGATTGACTATAACAATCCGCAATACGATGACCTGGAAGAAAAACTTCACGACATGGAGGATGACTTTCAGGATGCTTACGGTACTTACCTGGAGGAGGTTTTGCAGAAGGTTCACGATGAGCATTGCCCCGACAGCGATGTATTGATGCCCATTGCCTACCTGGGCGATGGCGTGCCGGTGGAAGCGGATAAACTTCCCGGTAAGGATGTACGGCTAACCCTTGAAGTAAATCCCCTCCGGATTTACCTTAAACTGAAGGATAAACAGGAATTGGTTTGGGAAGGGAAATAATCAGAACCTAACTCAAAAATACCTCCGTTATGTCGAACGAAAGTGAGACATCCTTGCCGGTTGGGCTGAAATGCAAAGATTTCTCGGTCGTGCTTCCCTCGAAATGACTGTTGAGTTTAAGAATAGCCGAGTTGCTTCCTTACCCGGCTCAGCACCCCGCGGGCAACTACCCGGGCCTTTTCTTCGCCTTGAATGAGTTTCTTTTCCAGTTCTTCCGGATGGTTGAAATAAAAGGTAAAGGCTTTTCTCTCCTCGGCAAACTTCTCAACAATTAGTTCGAACAGTTCTTGTTTGGCATGCCCATACCCGTAGTTGCCCGCGAGGTATTTTTCGCGCATCGCTTCACGCTGTTCGCGTGTGGCCAGCAGGCTGTAAAGGGCAAAGGTGGTGTCTTTCGATGGATCCTTGGGCTGTTCCAGCGGGGTACTGTCGGAAATAATGGACTTTATCTGTTTTAGTAATTCCTTATCGGGAAGAAAAATATCAATCGTATTTCCATACGACTTGCTCATCTTTTGGCCGTCTGTGCCCGGGATGGTCATTACCTGCTCCTCAATTTTTGCTTCCGGCACAACAAACGTTTCGCCATACTGGTTGTTAAAAGCCGTGGCAATGTCACGTGTCATCTCCAGGTGTTGCTTCTGGTCTTTTCCTACCGGTACAATTTCGGCATCGTAAAGGATGATGTCGGCCGTCATCAGTACCGGGTAGGTAAATAATCCGGCATTGACATCGGCCAGCCGGTCGGATTTTTCCTTAAACGAATGGGCATTGGCCAGCATGGGAAAGGGAGTGAAGCAGTTGAGGTACCAGGTGAGTTCACACACCTCCGGAATGCGCGACTGCCGGTACAGAAAATTCTTTTCCACATCGAAGCCAAAGGCCAGCCAGGCTGCGGCTACGGCCCGCACATGGTCAACCCGTGTTTTTGAATCTTTAATGGAAGTAAGCGAATGCAAATCGGCAATAAAAAAGAAAGACTCGTTATGGGGATCTTTAGAGAGTTTGATAGCCGGAATGATAGCGCCCAACAGGTTGCCGAGGTGAGGCCTGCCGCTGCTTTGAATGCCCGTTAAAATGCGTGTCATATTCCTGCAAATAAATGAAATAAAGTGGTAATCAATTAAGTTTTACTTTTGTAAGGCGTAAACGAAATGGATATGAAGTTAGCCGGACTGTTGGGATGGATGATCGTGTTGATAAGCCCGCTGGTTGCCCAGGTGGCAAAACCCGTCCGGTTTACTGAGGAGACCTTCGACTTCGGCACAATAGGCGAGGAGGATGGGCCGGTAACCCATACTTTTGCGTTTGTCAACACCTCTGATAAGCCGGTGATGATCCTGGCGGTAAAACCTTCGTGCGGGTGCACCACACCGGAATGGTCTAAAGAACCGGTGCTACCGGGAAAAACCGGAATGGTGAAAGCTCAGTTCGACCCGAAAGGACGCCCCGGATTTTTTCATAAGTCCCTTACAGTAACCACCGACTTTGAAGGGCAGCCGATTACCCTGTACATTAAGGGTCAGGTTGCTTCGCGTAATCCTGTTGCCTCCTCCACGGAATATCCGGCCGTGAGCGGGCAACTCCGGTTTCGTAGTTTATCGGTAAATCTGGGCAAGGTGTTTCGTAAAGATGAGTTTACCCAGCGCAATATTGATTTTGTAAATGCGGGCGATAAACCGGTAACTTTTCTTGATAAGGCTGAGGCCCCTGCACACATCCGGGTTGATGTTGTTCCGAAAACCGTCCAACCCGGGCAGCGGGGTGAAGTTAAAATCGGGTATAACGGATTAAAAAAAGGCCTGTATGGGTTTCATCAGGACAAGATCGTACTCTTCACCGATGACGACACCAGGTCGGCCAAGGAGCTTACAGTGTATGCCACAC
>CAYNIH010000087.1:0-10109 GCA_964397115.1 uncultured Roseivirgaceae bacterium
CTACTTTGCGGTAGCTGGTTGTGATTTTTTTCCCGCACGTTCAATGCGTTGCTTCATATCCAGCGAGGGTTCGGATAAATTGGAATCAATAATAATTCCGTCCTTGTCAATCAGAATATATTTTGGTATAGCCTTTACCAGGTACTTGTTGCCGAACTCTCCATTCATCCCGTCCGGTATGATTACATCCATTCCATACTGATGGTTATTTGTTTGAAGCGCATATTTTTTCCATCGCTCAACATCCTTGTCAACAGATACCATCAGAAAGACCACATCGGGAACATCCTGATAGGCTTTAGCGAGTTCAATCATAGTCGGGCGCTGCTGAACACAAGGTCCGCACCATGTGGCCCAGGTATCAATAACAACAACTTTATTTCGAAAATCGGAAAGCCTGATGGTTGTTCCGTCTAATCCTGAAGCGGTAAAATCATAACCCTTTACTCCTCTCTGTGAGGCATAAAACGACTCGGAAGATTTCTGAATCAGGTAGCCATACGGATTTGCCGACTCTCTGCGTAACGCATCACGGATGGTGGTTGCCGTAAACAGTTGCTCATGTCTTTTCCAGTAGGATGGACTTTCGATAACATCATTCAGGTATATAGCTTTAAAAAAAGCCTCCAGGTCTTTGTTCGTTGTTTGTGTTTCGATAAATGCTAAAAAATCATTGATGCTGTCAATTGTGCCTTTCTGCTTAAGCAACATAATTTCATACTTATACAACACATTCTGTGGAAGCGACTTTGAGAAAATGGTTTCGTTATCAATTTTACTGATGAAAGCGAAGAAGTCATCGTCCGGCTCATAGCGCTTTACTATCCGTCCGTAAAACATCAGGAAGGAGTAGGCCCTTGCCTTATTCTGATAATCCAGTAAACCATATTCTTCTTCGGTGAGTCGGGGTTTAAACTTAATTAACTGTTCCTGCCTTGTTTGTACCAGGCTGTCGAACAACGATTTAACTTTAGCGGGGTTGTCCTGGGCAAAAATCACGTTCCCGTGTTGTGAAAACATTTGGTTGGTTGACTTAAACAGGAAATTGATCAGGGAATCCGGTATTGCGTTCAGGGTTCGTATGGCTCCCGAATCAACCCGTATTGCTTTTCTTACTCCCGGCCTGATTAGGGTCAGGTATTCTGTATCGCTGCCGGCAACCGTAAGTACCCCGGGTGTTATGGCATCAATGGTAAATGCGTAATCGGTCTTCCATTTATTCAGCGGTACCTTAGCCAATATCCGTTCAGTAATCAATTCGCGAAGGAACAAGGTATCATATCCGGTTGTGTTGGCTTCGATACGGATTAGAAACCGGTTGCCAGACTGGCAGCTGCCCGAAATGGTAAGGAGTGCAAAAAGTAATATCCCTAATTCTTTCATGGCCAAAGGTTACGCACAATGCCAAAGTGGCATGCAGGCAATTTGCCATCGGGTTGATGATCAATTCTCATCCGGTCCTCTCCTGGTACTCAAGTATTCCGATGTCCGCCCGTTCCAGCCACATTTAATGCAATTTCCGTATTCGAACTTATGTTCGCAATTGGGGTATCCGTAAAGTTTATGAGCACAATCCGGACATAAATTCATCATTTCCGAGCTATCTGTAAAATAGCTGGAGCCGCATTCATCACAATTATCTTTTCGGATTATTTCATTCACTAAACCAAAATACTCAAAAAATACCATCCGCGATCTTTCTAACACTAACCACCCACACCCCCATCGCCACCACCAACACGCCACTGCAGGTTGCTAACACAGTGAAGTAATGCTGCGTAAGAATGTTCAAAGAAATCAACACCTTCTCCACCTGGTTAAGACCTATGAGCACCACGCTGCCCAGCATAAGCAGCAAAAGTAAGTTATACAACAGCCCGGGAAGGTGCTGCACAGGGATTACCGTTCGGTGATTGACAACTCCGATGAGCAGCACCACCAGCAACGGCAGGATTAAACCGTTCAGCGCCTGCACGGTGAGGATTACCGGTATGGGTTTAATGCCGCTGATGCCGAAGAAAAAACCCGTGAGCAATACTGCGCCCCATACCAGGCGCAACCTTTTTTGATCGGTCCAGCCAAAAACGGTTGAAGCAATAATTGATGACGCGTAGGGTGCCGTGATGGCAGAAGAAAATCCGGCAGCAAACAAACCCACAGCAAGAGCAAGTGAACCCACCACACCCAGTTTATGCTCCAAACCCTGAGCCAACTCGGCAAACGAAGTAAAGGTGCCCACGGCTGTTCCGGCTATTAAAATGGCTGCGGTAATCATACCCCCGACTAAAACCGAAATCGCCAGACCAAAGCGCATAAGGGGTATGGTTTTCCCTTTGCTGATACCCGACCCGAGAAAAATATTGTAGGGGACAATGGTGGTTCCCACCAGGCCCAGAATTAAAAGCGATGATCCCGGAGGAAAGCCTGGAACAGTTGACCGTGCCACTACCTCGGCAAATGAAAAAGATTGCCTAAAGGCCAACACAAAAAAGGCAAGGCCCATCATTGCAACCAGAAAAGTCATTATCCATGAGATAACCTGCCTTTTGTTTGTCCACAAAACCACAAAAGCAGCCGCAGCCACGCCAAACGTTAACCATCGGGTATCGGCACCAGCCAGCAAATTCAATCCGGAAACCGCACCCAGAATATTTCCGGCTTCGTAGGCTAAGCAACCGGCAAATACCGATACCCCGACAACAAACATTAAGATTTTCCCGAACCTAATCCCAAAAGCCTGTTGCGCTGCCTGCCTCAGGGTAAGACCGCTGCCAATCACGATGCGGGCCGAAACTTCCTGCAACACCAGGCAGCCGAGAGTGCCCAACGATACCGCCCATAGTAACTGGAGCTGATGGGTTGCCCCTGCCGTAATGGCCGTAGTAATGGTGCCCGGTCCGATAAATGCAGCAGAAATAACGGAGTACAAAACAACACTGGACAGTTTACCAGGCGGACGCATACATTTCTGTTAAACGAAAAGGTGCCGGCAATTCATAGCACATTATTCAACTGCTCCTTAATCTTTTCCAGTTCTTCCTTCATGGCCACCACGTGCCGTTGTATTTCTGCATCGTTAGCCTTCGACCCGATGGTGTTGATCTCACGGCCCATTTCTTGTGCAATAAAGCCGAGTTTCTTTCCGCTCGATTGTTTTTCGTTAAGTACCTGCAAAAAATAGTCGAGATGCGCGTTTAACCGCACGCGCTCTTCATGGATGTCAAGTTTCTCGACATAGTAAATAATTTCCTGTTCAAGGCGGTTTACATCATAGGCCTCTCCTAACAGGCTTTCGATACTTCCCTTCAGCTTTTCCCTGATTTTGTCTATCCGCCTGGTATCCAGTTGCTCGATCTGATTAAGTGATTTGCGAATGGACGTGCAATATTCAGTGAAATATTTTTCCAATGCCTTTCCTTCTGCGGCCCGAAAGGTATCGCACTTTGTGATGGCTTCGTCAATAGCCCTTCGAACGGGCTGCCAGTCTTCCTCGCTTGCCCCTTCGGTTAGTTTACTTTGAATGACATCCGGTGATGTGAGGGCAAGCTGGAAGAGGTTTTCATAAGAAGCCATGGCCCGATCGGCCAGTTTCTTCAGTTGCGCATAGTATTGCAGGAATAGCGCCTCATTGTATGTTTGTTTTAGTTCGCCTTCTGCATTCCGCTGAACGTCAATGGAGAGGCTCACTTTTCCACGTTCCAGTTTCTCGTTTAGAAGGGCACGTATTTCCAGTTCTTTTTCGGATAAGGACTTCGGGAGTCGGATGTTCAGGTCAAAAAATTTTGAATTCAAACTCTTTAGTTCTACTTGCACCTGCAGGCGGCCATCGTCAAGGCTCACGTTGCCATAGCCAGTCATTGATTTAATCATGACGGAGTGATTTTCGGAACAAGATACAGGAAATAATGTTTAGAAGTCGAACCCAAGGGTGAGCATAAACTGGGGGCTACCTACCCGGTAATTTTCCACGGGCCAGGCTAGGTCAAATTTCATGTAATAGCCCAGCATAACCGTGCGCATGCCAAACCCGTAGCTGTATAACCAGGGATTCAGGTAATTTTTAATATCAATGTCAAAAGCTCCATCTTTTATGCGCCTGAAGCTCACACTATTATTTGAAGAAAAAGGTGGTTTGCCTGACCAACTGCTTCCGATATCATAAAATCCGATGAATTGCATGTTCCTGAAAAAGTTGGAGCCGATGGGCGCGGACGACAATACACGGATAAGCGGCAGCCTCAATTCGGCATTTAACAACAACACGTTATTTCCAAACAACGTGGCGTAAGGAAACCCACGAAGGTTGGTGGCAAATTCAACAAACAGTAAATCGGTGTTTTGCGTTTGAATCCCAAGGGGATTTTGCTCACCGGTGCTGGTCGTCCCGTCAAGATAGGCTTCGTTAAACGCCCAATTGTCCATGCCCCCCAGCAGGTAGTGTTTGGGGCGTTTTCCGTAAAAGGTTCCGCCAAAACCGCGTACTGCCAAAACAATTTCCCGGTAAATTTTCTGATAATGCCGGATGTCGGCCGAAATCTGGCTAAAACTGTTGTTGCTATTGTCTATTCCTGCCCAGTGTGTGTAGGTAATCTTGCCGCGGGTTCCTTCAATAATATTGATGGCTACCGAAACCGAGTTATCATAAACAAGTTCTGACTTTATTCCAGCAAAAAACTCCGTTGTAGGAGTTGTGCTGGGCGGGCCAGTAGGAAGGTTTGTTTCACCTAAATAGGCGGCTGTGGTCATTGCACCGAAAGGTTTTGCAGTTACCCGTATTCTGTCAGAAACCGGTAAGGCCGCACCAAGTTCCAGTTTATTAAGGGAATAGTGATAAATGTCTTCACCTGAATAAGGTTCCCACCGGATGCCCTTCCTGTCGAACCGGGCACTGAAATCAATAAAAGCAGGCAGGTACTGAAATTCACCATACACATCACCATTGCGCAAGTCAATGCTGGTCATTAAGCCTCCGTAAAAGCGGTAGTCTTCCAGCATGTCATTCATCTGAATTTCCATTAACAGCCCAAAACCCCGCAGCGGGTCGATGACGGCCGAAGTAACCATGGATTCACGGCTAAACTTGCTTTCATACGGAAACGGACCCATGATGCGATTTTTGTCGCGGGCTTTCATATAGCGGTTAAGGAATGTTTCCGAAGGTTGTGGCTTCCTGGTTGCCTCGTCTTCAAATACATAGTTTTCGGTGTTGATGACCGGCTCTTGTTTTGACTTGACGGAGTCGGTTTTTGTCAACAGGGTTGAGTCAATGGTGATTTTGACTGTGTCCCGTATGGTTGGCACCGAATCCATTTCCATAAGTGAATCACTCTTCGCCTGAGCATCTTTTAACCGGGCATTGAGCAAATCTTTTATGGTCATGTTTTTGTTCTCTTCCTGCCGCTTGCGGTCACGGATAAGCCGTGCCTGTTGCAATTCTTTCCTGCGGGTGGCCGGGGTAAAGACATTCCGGTTAAGATTGAAGTTTTTATCAATAAAAATATCATCGCGCAGCCGATTCCGGGTAGCCATGGCCAGCAGGTTACGTTCGGCATTAAAATCATAATCTTTTATGCTTGACACAAAGTTGGTAACCTGAGTGTAAATGCCGGTGGCCCGGTCGAATTTAAACAGGTTTATAATGCCGCGTTGGTCGCTCAGGTAATAAAAGAGGTTGTCGTTAAGGGCAAATGGCGCATAGTCCTTGCTCAAAGTGTTGGTAATGCGGGCAACAACCTGGTTGGTTGTATCCAGGTCAAATACAAAAAGGTTATGGTTGTCCGTCAAATCACCCAAGGCGGGTTTGGTTCGGGTGCGCAAGGTGTCGCTTGTACGGTTGGAACTCCACACAATGCGGTTGGTGCCCGGAATAAAACTCGGGTCAAGGTCATCATACAAATCGTTGGTTAACCTGCGAACGCGGTCCCTTCTTGTACTTAACAGGAACAAATCGTTTTGTCCATCAAAATCGGCACTCATGATGGCGAGCCTTCCATTGCCTGAAAAACTAAAGCTTTGCACATTACTGAAGCGGTCCAGTTCGCGCGGCAGTTTGGTTCGGGTGTTCAGGTCGTAAAGCCAAAAGGTATAAGCCCCCTGCTTCACGGCAATAACACCGAGGGTATTGGCATCAGCCCAGTTAATCAGCGGTAACCGATTGTCAACCCGTTGCCCGATGGTACGGCTGCCACCCCGAAGGATTGTTGTTTCCTTGTTTCTTTCAAGGGAGCGTACTTTTACCGAATAGCTGCCGCGATCATTTTCGGCATAGGCCAGGTAACGGCCATCCGGACTAATTTTCAGCGTGGTAAACTCAGTGTACCGGTTATGCGGGGATTGAAATTTTGTTGAATCGGCTTGCCTCACATAAGCTTGGCTCACCGTGCCTGCCATCTGCGAGTAATACTGGTACCATTCATCAACGAGTTTCGAATAACTTACACCCAGCGTAATGAGAATGCTCTTCTCTTCATTTCGGGTTATGCGGGTGTAGTTAAGAATGTTGGATACACTGCTCTTTCCGTAGCGCTCAACAATAAAATTCCATACCGACTGGCCGATGAGGGCTGCTTCTTTACCCGAGAACCTTCTGAGTCGCTTCACATTCTGCATTGTAACCACCTGACGCACGTAGTCATCCATTTCAACAGTCCATCCCCTGGCAACGTACATGGCTGCTCCGCTGACAAACCAATCGGGAAGGTTAAGCAGAATAGCGCTTTGAAAAATATCTTTAAGGCTGCCGCCATACATCATTTCATTGACCAGCATGGATGTGATGTTGGATGCCAACTCATCTTTGAACTCCTGGGTGGTACCCTGATGGGCCACCTCCACATAGGGCTTAATAAAGTCAACTTCACCGTTGATGTTGTAATAAGTATGATTCAGCCCGACATTACTCTGGCGCAGGTCGGCCAGGGAGTTATAGATAAACACTTTGGTTTTGTAATAAGGCGCATACCCGATTAGGTCGGTAATCCGGTCAAATTCCATCTCCAGGTATTGAAGGGCCTCCGTGGCAACGTCTCTTCGGCCATCGTAATAGTACACATCAAAATTCTCGCCCGTAAGGTATTGCCAGTCGAAACTGCGGTATTGAATCCGGTTTTTACCAAAAACTTCGCGTGCCTGTTGTGCCTGGCCCTGAAACCCCGCTGCAAGCAACCCCACACAACAAATTAGTATAACCCGTACCATATCATCAAACTATGCCGACTTCCAATATAATGATTTATAACGTTCAACAGCCACTGCATTGTTTAACACAAGCCCATTTTCAAGCCATTGAACCAACTGGTTAGAAAAATAGGGCGCAAGACTTACCCCTTTTGTACCCAGCCCGTTAAAAACCACAATATTCTTAAATTCAGGATGAGCGCCAATAATCGGCCTGCGGTCGGGTACGGTTGGCCTAACCCCCCACAACTGGCCGCTGATTTCGTAAGGAAACCCAATAAGGGAGTTCAGGCCTGCTGTCAGTTCATCCCGCGCGCAGGCGGTAGGTCCGGGGGTTAAGTCCGTCCGGTTGTAGGTTGCACCGGCTTTCCAAACACCGGGCACCACATAAACTCCCCGGTTGTAAATTCTTGGAACAACCTCATCGGTACGGAGTTGCAATACTTCTCCCTTTAATGGTTGAACCGGAAGCCATGAAAAAAACTTGCTGCGGTTTACCGAAATGCCTTGACACAAAATAAGTTTTCTGGCTTTTATCCCACGGTACATGATGTCATCGTCATAAAGCGTCACGTCATTTTCATCAAACAATTCTTCCACTAAAAGGCCATCGTTATTTACCCAACTGCGAATGGCCGAAAGAAAAGCTGTTGTATCCAGATAGCCACACTGCTTCAGCAACAATCCGCCATAAGGATTAATTACCTGCGTTTCAAATGATGGTGACAAAAAAACTTTTTCAACGTAAGCCGATGCTTTGCTGACTTCACTCATCCATTCGTTTTGCTCACCAGCGGATACAAACGGCCGATAAACCGGCATAGGAAAAAAAAACCGCTTACCCGTAAGCTGCTCACTTTCCTGGTAAAAACTGTTCAGGTAAGGGAATAACGCACCGGCAAGCCAGGTGAAAGAAAGGTTCTTACCCGTTACCGGATTGAACAGGCCGGCTGCCACACGCGTTGCAGACTGAGTATCCGGAAAATCAATTATAGCAATTTTCTTTTTTTTCTTTAACAGGTGAACGGCTACACACGCACCGGCCAGGCCCAAGCCTACAAGGAGGTAGTCCACAACTTTGTTATTCATTATGAAAAAAGAAAAATCGAAATGCCAAAAATCCGGATTATTTTTGGAATATGCTTCAGATAAGGAGTTTTACCTTTAACCCGTTTGCCGAAAATACCTACATTGTTTTTGACGAAACCAGTGAAGCCCTAATTATTGATCCGGGTTGTTCCGACCGGGATGAGGAGGCTTACTTAGCTGACTTTATTGCCCGCAACAACTTGCTGGTAAAAAAGCTCATCAACACCCATTGCCATATTGACCATGTATTGGGCAACTTTTTCATCAAGTCGAAATATAACGTTCCGCTCTTTATCCATGCTTTGGAGGAACCGTTACTTAAAGCGGTAAAGGCGTATGCGCCCAACTATGGATTCCCTCAATACCAGGAAACTCAACCCGATGGTTTTATCAAAGAAGGTGATAAGTTAAGTGTAGGTAACCATGAGTTTACGGTATTGTTTGTTCCCGGCCATAGTCCGGGGCACATCGCCCTTTATCATCATGATTCAAAATCGTTAATCGGTGGCGATGTGCTGTTTGAAAACAGCATCGGCAGAACCGATTTACCCGGAGGTGATTACGATACGCTTATTGAGAGCATTCAGGCGAAACTGTTTCAGTTACCTGATGAAGTAACTGTATATTGCGGCCATGGTCCATCCACCACCATCGGGCACGAAAAAAGGATCAATCCATTTTGTGCGGTAGTAACATGAAGCGGCATATTCCAAACCTGCTAACCCTGGGCAATCTTCTTTGCGGATGCCTTGGGATTGTTTTTATCCTCGAAGGCAGATCGGTACCTGCGGCCTATTTTGTTTGGATTGCCTGTGTATTCGATTTTCTTGACGGATTTACTTCCCGGCTGCTGAAAACAAATTCGGCCATCGGCAAAGAACTGGATTCACTGGCCGATATGGTGAGTTTCGGTGTGTTGCCGTCACTGGTTATCTACAAATTATGGCCTGTTGGTTTGCCTGAATGGACTGCCTTTTTTTCGTTTGCGGTTGCCGCATTTTCGGCCTTGCGCCTGGCAATCTTCAATATTGATGAAACACAAAGGGAGTCATTCAGGGGGTTGCCCACACCGGCAAACGCCATCCTGCTTACCTCCATCCCGCTTTTGCCGGAACCTATTCTTATCTTTCTTCAGCAGCCTGAACAACTCATTATTCTACTTATCCTTTCCTGCTGGTTGCTGGTATCGCCACTTGAGTTATTTGCTCTCAAATTCAAGTCGTTTACCTGGGCGGGCAACCAAATCCGGTTTACCTTTCTATTTGTTACTGTATTACTCCTGGCAATCCTTAACCTGACGGCTATACCGCTTGTTATACTATTGTATGTTGCCTTTTCGTTACTATCGAAACTAATTATCAAGCAGAACTGATATACAGTGCAGGAGGCTTTCCGATTCATTACCTTAAACAGGTTAAAGGCTATTGGTTTAATAGTCTTTATAGCCTTACCTTTTTCAGGTCCGGGCCAGTCATCCATACTGCAATCCGGTAATTGGTACAAACTTTCCGTAAAGCAAAACGGAGTTTACCGCATTGACCTTAGCCTGTTTAAAAAAATGGGGTTCGATCCGAAAACCGATCCCCGGAAAATCAAGCTTTACGGTAATGGTGGTGGCATGCTGCCTCAGCCGAATAGCACCCCGCGGCCAACCGACTTAACCGAATTGGCAATTTACATACAGGGCGAAGAGGATGGCGTTTTTAATTCGCAGGATTTTATTTTATTCTATGCTGAAGGCCCTGATAAGGTTACGTTTGATGAACAAAATGAAATCTTCCGGTACGAAAAAAATCTGTACGACAATCAGAATTTTTACTTCATCACCATTGGCACAACAGATG
>CAYNIH010000088.1:0-10038 GCA_964397115.1 uncultured Roseivirgaceae bacterium
TTTCTGCCCGGTAAAACATTTCAAAGATTTTGGGCAGCGCTTCTTTCGGTATCCCGCGGCCATTATCCTCGACTATTATTTCCACGGTTCTTCCAACCCGCCTAAAGGTAACTTGGATAATGGGTTTTGGCTGATGGATGTTGTGATATTTAATCGCATTGGAAATCAGGTTTCCGAGAATGATTTTCATCTGTGAATAATCCGACTCAAAAAAGATTGTGAAAGCAGCCTGGCAGGCATATCATTTCAGCAGTATGTTCGTGCACTCTCCTAATAAGGCTGCCGGCATGCTCTTATGGTAAAGACTAGCTAATCTGGCTTTGAGTATGTCAACGAAATAAAGCATAAAAAACCCCAGGATTTCCTGAGGTTTTTTTGATGAGGGAGGGAGTGTTTAGGCTGTCGGGCAGAACCCTGACTGGCGGAGCCAGGTTTTTGTGGTGACGGAGGGAATTGAACCCCCGACACAAGGATTTTCAGTCCTTTGCTCTACCAACTGAGCTACGTCACCGGAAGCAAAACCCGGTAAAACCGGGTTGAGGGGCACAAAAGTATGTAAATTTATACGTGTCGCCAAAAGCACCCTACATTTTGACAATGCCCGCTATAATCAATTTATTTACATCATGATTCAACAGGTTCTTTTTGTCCTGACCTTGGCTGCTTTTGGTTTCGTTATCCGGAAGCGCGTACTCCGCATACGCAATAACATTCGACTGGGTAAGCCCATCGGTAAAGTAAGGAACACATCCGAACGGCTCGCCAACGTTATGCTCGTTGCGTTTGGCCAGAAGAAAATGTTCAAGCGATTAATACCGGCTGTTCTTCATTTCTTCATCTATGTAGGCTTTCTGGTAATCAACCTGGAAGTGCTGGAGTTTATCGTTGATGGTGTTGCCGGCACGCATCGCATTTTTGCGCCCTATCTCGGCAGCTTCTATACCGTGCTGATGAACGTTTTCGAATTTCTGGCAGTTGCCGTTCTGCTGGCGTGCGTGGTTTTCCTCATCCGCAGAAATTTGCTGAAGATTCCTCGATTCTGGTCGGCCGAGATGACCAACTGGCCACGCCTTGACGCAAACCTAATTCTGGTTACCGAGATCGTGCTCATGCTGGCCATCCTGTCCATGAATGCTGCCGACCAGTTGTTGCAACTTCGCGATGATCATTACACACCAACCGGCAGGCTTTTTTTCAGCGGTTTTTTTATCCCGTTGTTTCAGCATGCCGACACCTTTACCCTGCTGGTCATCGAACGGTTTGCGTGGTGGTTCCACATTGTCGGCATTTTAGGATTTGCCGTGTACATTACCTACTCCAAGCACCTTCACATTTTTATGGCCTTCCCAAGTACCTATTACGCCAAGTTGCAGCCCAAAGGCCACATCAATAATATGCCGGTTGTTACCAACGAAGTAAAATCCATGCTTGGGTTAGCAACAGGTGAACCACCGGCAGGCGAACCGGGCCGGTTTGGTGCAAAGGATGTTCAGGATTTGTCGAGGGCAAACCTTATTGCTGCCTACGCCTGTACCGAATGCGGAAGATGTACTTCGGAGTGTCCGGCTCACCTTACCGGCAAAAAACTTTCGCCACGAAAAATTATGATGGATACCCGCGACCGGATGGAGGAAGTAGGCCGCAGCCTGGAGAAAGGCGGTGCGGGCATTAACGATGGGAAGTCGCTTTTGGGCGACTACATATCCAAAGAAGAAATCAATGCCTGCACCAGTTGCAATGCCTGTGTGGAAGCCTGCCCGGTATTAATTAACCCCCTCGAAATAATTCTGGAACTCAGGCGGTACGTGGCGATGGAAGAATCCGGGTCACCGCCATCGTGGAATGCCATGTTTCAGAACATTGAAACCAACTTTGCTCCGTGGAAATTTCCGGCAGCCGATCGGTTTAACTGGGCCAAGGATGCTTAACTTTTAAAATCCAATTCAGATGAACGTACCAACAATAGCCGAATTAGTGGCCAAGGGAGAGTCTCCTGAAATATTGTTTTGGGTTGGCTGTGCCGGTTCGTATGATGATCGGTACAAGCGGGTTACCAGGGCATTTGTAAAAATTTTAAATGCAGTGAACGTTAAGTTCGCAGTGTTAGGTGCCGAGGAAACCTGCACGGGCGATCCGGCAAGAAGGGCGGGCAATGAATTTCTTTTTCAGATGCAGGCCATCAATAACATCCGGGTGTTGAATGGTTACGGTGTGAAAAAAATTGTAACAGCCTGTCCGCACTGTTTCAACACACTGAAAAATGAATATCCCGAGCTGGGCGGTAATTATGAAGTGATTCATCATGCCACCTTTTTGCAGCAACTGATTAACAATGGCCTGATCAAACTTGCTGAAGGAGGTTCGTTTAAAGGAAAAAAAATTACCTATCACGACTCCTGCTACCTGGGAAGGGCCAATGGCATCTATGAAGCTCCGCGCGCAGTGCTGCAAGCCTTGGATGCCGATTTGGTTGAAATGAAACGGTGTCGCACAACAGGGTTGTGTTGCGGAGCAGGCGGTGCGCAAATGTTTAAAGATGCCGAAAAAGGAAAAAAGGAAATCAACATTGAGCGTGCCGAAGAAGCTCTTAAAACAGGCGCTGCCACTATTGCCGTTGCTTGTCCCTTTTGCATGACCATGATGACCGATGGGGTTAAAGCCAAAGAGAAAGAAAGTCATACAAGCGTTCGAGACCTTGCCGAACTCATTGCCGAAGCACAAGGTTTCAAATAAAATAACAATTGTTCGATGTTTGTGCCATTTGATCAACTGCTGGACACCGCAAGAATCTGGATTTACCCATGTGCCAGGCAGTTAACTGTCAATGAAGTAACCGATGTTTCCAACCGCCTGAGGCTGTTTATCAATAACTGGACCGCCCACGGTAAGCCCATGTACGCATCGTTCACCATTTCGCATCGTCAGTTTATTGTAGTGGCAGCCGATGAACAAGTGCAGCCGGCAAGTGGCTGCTCAATTGATGATTCAGTTCGCGTAATTAAGGAGTTAGACAAAACTTTTTCATTGGAACTTGTTCATCATGCCCTTGTTATTTTTTTGCACGATGAACGGCCGGTAACTATTCCGGTATCGGCCCTGAAATCCGCCCTTGCTGAAAATAAATGGAATGCCAATTCGTTGGTCTTTGATGTTACGGTTGCTACCGTTGGAGAATTTAAAAAGCGGTTCGTTGCGCCTGCCGGAAAAACCTGGCTTCAAAGGTACCTGCAAAAGCAGCCCGCCTGAATACCAGGCAGAAACGGTTTTTCTTTTGTAATTTTAATGGCATATTAACAGAAATGAGGGTTTTTATTCTATTGATAATCATTGCCGGTGTGATGGCCGCCTGCAGCCCTGAAAAAAAAGCCATCAAATCTTTTAAGCAGGGAGAGTATCAATACACCATTAATGCACTCAAAACAGCTAAACCCAAAGATCAGGGTAAGGCTAATTTTTTTATTGCCGAATCCTACCGCCTTTCAAACCGGTTAAAGGAGGCAGAGCCGTATTATGCCAAAGCCGGAGGGCGTGGTATTGATAAAGACTCTGTTCAATTCTACTATGCCCAGTCACTTAAGGCTAACTCAAAGTACAACCAGGCCCGCAAGCAACTGGACGAACTGATCGGCCGCACGACCAACGATAAACTGAAAGACAGGGCCAGCATTGAATTAAACGGCCTGACCTACCTTGAAAAGTTAAGGGAGAAGCCAAATTATTACCGGATAAAAAACCTGGAGTTATTAAATACCCAGCACAGCGAGTATAACCCAGTTTACCTGAACAACGAACTGTATTTTACTTCCTCACGAGGCAACGGCAAGCTTTATGCAGCTACCGGCACTCCGTTTACCAATCTTTATAAAGTTTCCAGCCGCGGAGCCAATGTTGATGTGGCCACCCTTGCCCCGCTTCCTGATGGAATAAACACCGATAATGTTAACGATGGTTGCATAGCCTTTACACCCGATGGACGCACCATGGTGTTTGCCAAGGGCAACACCGGAAAGAAGAAGGGAGCAGAGGATGTTGATTTGTACATTGCGCGCTTTCGTAATGGGGTATGGTCGGAACCACAGGTTATTACGGGAGGCGTAAATACCCCGGAGTATTGGGACTCTACACCAGCCTTTAGCCCGGATGGCCGTACGTTATATTTTTCCTCAAACCGTAAGGGCGGTTATGGCGGAACAGATGTGTATGCAGCACAGGTTGATTCCAGGGGGCGTTTTTCACGCGTACGCAACCTGGGCCCCGAAATCAACACCCCTGGAAATGAAATGTTCCCCTATGTGGCCGATGATGGCAAACTGTATTTGGCCTCCGATGGCCACCCTGGGTATGGCGGCCTCGACCTGTTTGTGGTCAAGCGTTCCGCTGGCGTTACTACGGTTGAAAACCTTGGTGAGCCGGTTAACTCGACAGGCGATGATTTCGGTATTTTTCTTTTTCGCCCCGACCGTGGATTCTTTACTTCTAACCGCGAAGGAGGCAAAGGCGATGACGACATTTACACCTTTGTAAATGAAGACCCTGACCTGCGCGTAATTAACTACTACCTCGCGGGCGTTACCTATACACCCGATAAAGAAGGAAAACTGCAGATTTTGCCCAATACCAAAGTAAGCCTGCTCGATGCCAAAGGCGACCTGATGCAGGACTATGTTACCGGCAATGACGGCAAATTTCTGTTCCGGGTTTATGATAACGAAGACTATAACCTGGTAGGCGAAACCGAAGGCTACCTGGTAAAGCGGCAGGAGTACACCACCAAGGGAAAATCGGTTGACCCCAAAACCCTTACCGAGTTGGTTACCAACATTACCTTCGATACGATTGTTGTGCTTGAAAAAATTGAAATCAATAAAGTTTTTGTTCTTGAAAACATTTATTATGACTTCAACAAGTATGACATCCGGCCTGATGCCGCCCACGAACTGGATAAACTTGTGCAGTTGCTTACCGATAACCCCGAAATAAAAATTGAGTTAAGCTCGCACACCGATAGCGTGGATACCGAAGAATACAACCTGTGGCTTTCGCAAAAGCGGGCCGAATCAGCCGTTAACTACCTGGTGAAGCGCGGCATTGCCAACGACCGCCTGGTGGCAAAAGGCTATGGCGAATCGAAACCCATTGCGCGTAACACCAATCCCGATGGAAGCGATAACCCTGCCGGCCGCCAGAAAAACAGGCGAACAGAATTTAAGATCCTGGAGGTGGGCGTAATCCCCAAGTCAATCGAAGAGGAGTTTGATGAGGACAAGTACTTCCGGAAGAAAGACGGAAATTAACTGGAACGGACCGTCCTCAACGGTTTTACCCTGTTTTCTACTCACATGCCATTGCTTCACGTTCTTCATGATTCATTTGCGAAGCTTATGCAGAGGAACAGTAAGGATTTGTTATCGCTGGGTTTTTTCTTACAGCCGATTTTTATTCTACCTTTTCCTACCTTTGACAGGTCAATCATTCAAAGAAGATGAACTACCGCATCGAAAAAGACACCATGGGCGAAGTACAGGTGCCCCTTGAAAAATACTGGGGCGCACAAACCGAACGCTCGCGCAACAATTTTAAAATAGGCAATGAAGGCAGCATGCCCAAAGAAATCATTTATGCCTTCGCTTACCTGAAAAAAGCCGCTGCTATGGCTAATCACGAACTGGGCGTGTTATCTGCCGAGAAAGAGGATTTGATTGGAAAAGTGTGTGATGAAATACTGGCCGGTAAACTGGATGGCGAGTTTCCGTTGGTTATTTGGCAAACCGGGTCAGGTACTCAAAGCAACATGAATGTGAATGAAGTGATTGCGTACCGTGCCCATGTGCTCAGTGGCGGAAAACTAACCGATGAAAAAAAGGTGCTTCACCCCAACGATGATGTGAACAAATCTCAATCGTCTAACGATACGTTCCCCACGGCCATGCACATTGCTGCGTACAAGCAGGTGGTTGAAATTACCTTGCCGGGGATGAAGAAGTTGCGCAACGCACTGGCCAAAAAATCGGCCGAGTATAAAAACATCGTTAAAACCGGCCGGACACATTTTATGGATGCAACACCCCTTACTTTAGGCCAGGAATTTTCGGGATATGTGCAGCAGATCGACAACAGTACCCGGGCAATAAACAACGCGCTGGAGGCCGTTAGGGAATTAGCCCTCGGAGGAACCGCTGTTGGCACTGGGCTTAATGCACCCAAAGGCTATGATGTGTTGGTGGCTTCGAAAATTGCAGAATTGACGGGCTATCCGTTTGTAACGGCTCCTAATAAATTTGAAGCCTTGGCCGCTCACGATGCCATGGTTGAACTATCGGGAGCACTGAAGCGGGCCGCGGTGGCGTTGATGAAAATCGCCAACGATATACGCATGTTAAGTTCCGGCCCCCGCTCAGGTATCGGTGAGATCATCATCCCCGATAATGAGCCCGGCTCATCCATTATGCCGGGAAAGGTTAACCCTACTCAACCCGAAGCGTTAACTATGGTTTGTGCTCAGGTTATCGGAAATGATGTAGCGGTAAGTGTTGGCGGTGCTACCGGCCATTTTGAGCTGAATGTGTTTAAGCCGGTTATTGCCGCCAATGTGTTGCAATCGGCAAGGTTATTGGGCGATGCGTGTGTTTCGTTTAATGATAAATGCGCAGAAGGAATTGAACCCAACCACGCTGTCATTAAAAGGCATATGGAAAACTCGCTGATGCTCGTTACCGCTCTTAACCCGCATATCGGCTACGAAAATGCAGCCAAAATTGCCAAAAAGGCCCATAAGGAAAATAAAACCCTGCGTGAAGCAGCCATTGAACTGGGCCTGGTAACATCCGAGCAGTTCGACCAGTGGGTGCGGCCTGAGAAAATGGTAGGAACCCTCTGAAAATATGAATTTGAAAATATTTTGTACTTTTAGTAAACTTTTTAAACTCCTGACAATGAAAAAATTAACGTTACTTTTCTGTCTGGCTTTACTTTTTGCGGGCACCCATTCTTTCGCCCAGCTTTCGAAGCAGGAAAAAAAAGAGTGGAAGAAAAAAGCCAAAGAATACGCCAAGCAGCCCGCTAACCTGAAGCAGCTTACTGAAGAAAAGCAGAATGCCGATAATCAGGTTGCTGAACTAAACCGGAAAATTTCAGAAATGCAAAGCGCCATGAGCAACAAAGATTCGCGCATTGCTGAACTGGAAGACCAGCTATCGCAACTGCGTGGACAGCTAACAGCAGCCCGTGCCGAAATTGCCCAACTGAAGGAAACACCGGTGATTAACCCGATGGATTTTTCCAAAGGGGTGGTCTTTAAAGTTCAGGTGGGCGCGTTCAAAAACAAGGACCTTTCGAAATACTTTGATAACAACCCGAACTTCGGAGGCGAGGTAAAAGAAAATGAACCGCAACGCGTAACCATCGGCATCTTCCGCGATTACTGGGAAGCAGACCAGTTTAAAAAATACATGCGCGAAATGGGCGTGAAAGACGCCTGGATTGTTCCGTATAGAGACGGTCAGCGCACCGAAATCAAAGATGTGCTTGAAAACGTAACCGCTGAGAAGAAGCAAGGCTCAGAATAAACGTTTTTCTGCCTGACCTTGAAAGCAGTGCTGCAAACAGTACTGCTTTTTATTTTTAAGAATGATGAGGATTGTGCAGGTTTGCCAGATGAAAAGAGGACTTTTTTTTGCGATTGCATTTGTGGGCAGTGCGGTAGCTGCAGTATCGCAAATCCGCTCTGAGAAACTCGTCATTAAGCCGCGCGAGATTTTTAAAATCGATCCTCAGTCTGACATTATCGTGGCCGATACCCTGATAATGATGGATTCTTCAACTATTGTGCTGAATTCGTTGCGAGCTGAAAACTACATCCGTGCTAAGGTTATCATTGCCGGCAAAGCCACCAGCATCATGGGCAACGGAGCCAACGGAGCTAACGGGCGTAACGGAAGGGCGGGTGGTGTTGCAGCAGGCCCCTGCCAAAATGCCGCTGATGGATCGGCCGGTACCGCAGGCCTTGCCGGGGTAAATGGCACCAACCTGTACCTCTATTTTGATAAATTGATACTTAACGGCCAGCTCACTGTAATATTAACCGGAGGCCGAGGCGGAAATGGGGGTACCGGAGGCAATGGGGGTGATGGAAGCCCCGGAACGTTGCATTGCAATGGAGGTAATGGGGGCAATGGGGGTAATGGCGGCCGCGGAGGCGATGGCGGCAATGGTGGTAACCTGATCATTCAGTCGCCCCAGGCAATGGCAGTTAAGGAATGGGCCGGAAGTAAACTGATCATCAAAAATTACGGAGGAACTGCCGGACTGGGTGGCAAGCGTGGCAATCAAGGCTCGGCAGGATTGGGCCCTTCACGCAGGAACGGAAAAGACGGACTGCCAGGTGCCGATGCCGCTGCCGGAGTGCGCGGAAAGGATGGTATGGTTACCTTTAAAACAAATTGAGCGTGGAAAAGCGCTGGCTCCATAAACCGATTCCGCCTGCCGAACAAGTCAGCTTGCTGGGTAAGCAGTTGAACATTAATCCCTACCTCACTACGGTATTGTTGCAACGCGGCATCACCGATGTTGATTCGGCCAAAAAGTTTTTCAGGCCTTCACTCGGGGAGTTGCATGATCCGTTTCTGATGAAGGATATGGATCGCGCTGTTGAACGCCTGAAACTGGCGATTGATAAACACGAGAAGATACTGATTTATGGCGACTACGATGTTGACGGGACAACGGCTGTAGCACTCGTCTATAACTACCTCCATTTAATATATGATCAATGCGAGGTGTACATTCCTGACCGGCACACAGAGGGCTACGGCATTTCGCGGGCCGGAGTGAATTATGCCGGTGAAAATAACTTCACCCTGGTTATCGCCCTCGACTGCGGTATTAAAGCTTCCGACATGGTGGTACTGGCCAACAGTAAGGGAATAGATTTTATCATCTGCGACCATCACTTACCGGATGAAAAGATACCGAATGCCATTGCTGTACTTGATCCGAAGCGCAGCGATTGTAACTATCCCTATAAAGAACTCAGCGGTTGCGGGCTCGGCTTTAAACTGATGCAGGCTTTTGCAAAGCGTTACCATAAGGAAGAAGTGGTGTACAGGTACCTTGACCTGGTGGCGATAAGCATCGCATCGGATATCGTTCCCATTACCGGTGAAAACCGCATCTTATCCTATTTCGGAATAAAAAAGCTAAACGAAAATCCGCTGCCCGGCCTAAAAGCTCTTAAAGAAATTTCTTCCCTAAAGCAGGATCTTGATGTTTCCGGAATTGTGTTTACCCTGGGGCCGCGCATCAATGCTGCAGGGCGTGTTGCCCATGCCAGCGCTGCCGTTGATTTGCTGCTTGCCGGCACCGAAACCGAGGCCGCAGAATTGGCTAAAGTGGTGGATGGCAAAAACGATCTGCGAAGAGAGTTTGACCTGAGCATTACGGAAGAGGCGCTGGCAATGATTGAACAGAACGAACTCACCCGCAAAGCCCGTTCTACCGTATTGTTCAAAGAAACCTGGCACAAAGGGGTTATCGGTATTGTAGCCTCCCGCTGTATTGAACAATATTATCGGCCAACGGTAATCTTAACCGAGTCGAACGGCAAAATAACCGGCTCAGCCCGCAGCGTCAACGGGTTTGATTTGTACAAGGCCATTGAGCAGTGCAGCGACCTGCTCGAAAAATTCGGAGGGCATAAATATGCAGCGGGCCTTACGTTGGAGAAAGAAAACCTTGAAGCATTCAGCCAGCGCTTCGAAGAAGTAGTAGCCGGATCGATCACCGAAGAAATGCTGACACCGGTTATTGATGTGGACGTGCCGGTACGGTTTGATGCCATAACGCCCCGCTTTGTAAACATCCTCAACCAGATGGCTCCCTTCGGCCCCGAAAACCACCGGCCCGTATTTGAGGCACGAAATGTGATGGTTTTTAATACCCTTTCGAAGTTTAATAATAAGCACCTGCGTTTTTTGGCCAGGCAGGAGGGGAACAATAATGTGCTGCAGGCAGTAGCTTTCGATTTGGCATCGCACTATGACA
>CAYNIH010000089.1:0-9890 GCA_964397115.1 uncultured Roseivirgaceae bacterium
AGTGGAACGGCATTATTACCAATGGCGCGAAACTGCTGTATGCATTTTCGGAGGCCACGGTGCCGCGCGTTACGGTAATCACCCGCAAGGCCTATGGCGGAGCGTACGATGTCATGAACTCCAAACACATCGGGGCTGATTTGAATTACGCCTGGCCAACGGCTGAGATTGCTGTTATGGGTGCAAAGGGAGCTGCAGAAATTATTTTCCGGAAGGAGATCGCTGAAGCGGTTGACCCACAGGCCAAACTCAACCAAAAGGTTGAAGAATATACGCTCAAGTTCGCTACACCGTACCGTGCCGCACACCGCGGCTACATTGATGAAGTGATTTACCCGGACCAGACCCGCGAAAAATTAATCCGCGCCTTTCAGATGCTGGAAAACAAGGTGGCTGTGTTGCCGAAGAAAAAGCATGGAAATATCCCCCTGTAGAAAATGATTTCATTAGATAAATCTTCAACCAATACTATGGACAAAAAAAGCAAAACCTTTTTATTCGATTACCTGAACAATGCTTCCCCAACAGGATTTGAATACCCTGGTCAGCAAATCTGGCTAAATTACCTTAAGCCTTACATTGATGATTACCTGGTTGACGTGTATGGCACGGTAGTGGGCGTAATTAATCCTAAGGAAAAATACAAAGTCGTTATTGAGGCTCATGCTGATGAGATCTCCTGGTTTGTCGGCTACATTACCGATGACGGCTACATTTATGTTAAGCGTAATGGCGGTTCCGATCATCAGATAGCCCCATCCAAAAGGGTGAATATTCATACCGAAAAAGGAATAGTTAAAGGCGTGTTTGGCTGGCCGGCCATCCATGTGCGCGATGCCGCCAAAGAAGAGCCTCCTTCACTGAAAAATATTTTTATTGACATCGGTTGCGATAGTAAAAAAGAAGTAGAGGCGCTGGGTGTGCACGTGGGCTGTGTGATTACCTTCGAAGACGAGCTGATGGAGATGAACAAAAATTTCCTCGTAGGCCGCGCCCTTGATAACCGCATGGGAGGTTTTATGATTGCCGAAGTAGCGCGCAGGCTTAAGGAAGGCAAAAAGAAACTACCCTTCTGCCTTTATGTCGTCAATTCCGTTCAGGAAGAAATCGGCCTTCGCGGAGCAGAGATGATCTCCAGGAGGCTTAAACCGGATTTGGCTATCTGTACCGATGTTACGCACGACACCTGCTCGCCTATGTACAGTAAAAAAGAAACAGGGCATATTAAATGTGGCAGCGGCCCGGTGCTTTGCTATGGTCCGGCCGTCCAGAATAACGTTCTTAAAATGATCATTCAGACGGCCCAAAAAAAGAAAATTCCGTTCCAGCGGCAGGCGGTAAGCCGTTCAACCGGTACCGATACCGATTCGTTTGCGTACTCGGCCGAAGGGGTGGCCTCTGCCCTCATCTCCTTACCCCTTAAATACATGCATACTACCGTTGAAACGGTACATAAAGATGATGTGGAAAACGTAATTAAGCTCATTTTTGAGGTTCTTTTACAGGTTAAGCCGGGGCACGACTTCCGGTACATTAAGTAAAAGCCGGAAAATCTTACATCCATAAGAATCGGGAAGGGATAGGCTCCTCGGGCATAAAAGGGGGGCCTATTTTTGTATCGTTAAAAATCAAAATTAAAACAACACGACCTGTATGAAAATGATTAAGAAAACCCTCAGCATTTTATTATTAATGTGGGCTAACCTGGTTTTTGCCCAGGAGCGGCCGATGCACGAAGTGTATTCCATGATGGTGTACAATTTTGTGAAGTATGTACAATGGCCCGATCATGCCGAAGGCGGTGAATTCATTATTGGCGTAATTGGCAACAACGATGTATTTACTACACTAAATACCTGGTATGGCGGCAAACCCCGTGGCAGCAAGACCTATGTTATTAAGAAATTCAACTCTGCAGCCGAAGTGGCGGATTGCCATGTGGTGTTTATTGATAAATCAAAAAGTGGCGAGTTCGATGCCGTGAATGCCAAGGTAAAAGGAAAGGGAACCCTTGTGATTACCGATAAAGCAGGCCTGGGTGAGAAAGGCAGCGGCATTAACTTTAAGAGTATTGACAACAAACTGAAGTTTGAATTGAACCAGAAAGCCATAGAGGCATCAAACCTTAAAGTATCCGGTTCGCTTACGTCTATGGCAATATTGATTTAAGAGTTTTAAATTCGTATAAACAAAAACCTCTCGAGTTATGAAAAAGTCAGTGTTATTCTTTGCCGGTCTGTTGGCATGGTGTACTGCACAGGCGCAGGAAAGACCAAACCATGAAATTCACGCAGCCATGGTGTTTAACTTCATCAAGTACGTGCAGTGGCCCGATGAAGGAAGCGGTGGCGATTTTGTTGTGGGTGTTATGGGCGAAGATGATGTGTTTAACACGCTTAAAACCTGGTACGATGGCAAACCCAAGGGTGCTAAAAAGTATGTGATCAAGAAACTTTCTTCGGCCGCTGAAGCCGCTAGTTGCCATGTGGTGTACCTTGGTAAAAACAAGAGCAAGGAATTTGAGAATATCAAAAGCAACATTACCGGTAAACCAGTATTAACCGTAACCGATGGTATCGGGCTTGGGCAAAAGGGCAGTTGCATCAATTTTAAAGTGGTTGACGGTAAGCTGAAATGGGAGCTGAACCAGGGCACGTTTACCAACTCGAACCTGAAAGTTTCGGGCCAGTTAAGCAGCATGTCCATATTGATTTAGTAAGTCATCGGTCATACAAAACAAGCATCATACCCTCCTGCTAACTGAACCAACAGTTACCGGTTAACGATATGCGCGCAGGGTCACGGAGTTTTTATTGAGAGGGTCTTTCTTCGTGTGCTCTGTGCGCTTTTTTTCAAAGGCATCTTTAATCTAAGGATGCCTTTTATCTTTATACCCATGAGCCTCCGCGAGTTTACCGACCAGATGGGCCACCGGGTAGTTGTTTCGTTTCCGCCCAAACGGATTGTCTCCCTGGTGCCATCGCAAACCGAACTGCTCGCTTACCTTGGCCTTAATGATCGGGTTGTGGGCATCACCAAATTCTGCGTTCACCCGGTCGGGTGGCGCACATCCAAAACTATTATCGGGGGTACCAAGAAATTCGACTTCGAGAAGATTTATTCATTGAAGCCCGACCTGATTATCGGTAACAAGGAAGAAAACTACCCCGAGGGCATCAGCCGGTTAAAGAAAGAGCTCCCGGTATGGATGAGCGATGTCATCACGCTTGACGATGCGCGCAAAATGATACAGGGCATCGGCTCAATTACCGGCTGCGAAAACCAGGCCGCAGTACTTATACATCAAATAGACCATGGCTTTCAATTGATTAAGAAGGTCGGGCCCTTCTCGGTGATTTATCTTATCTGGAAAAACCCCTGGATGGCTGCAGGCCGCAATACGTTTATCCACGCCATGCTGGAGGCTGCAGGTTTTCGAAACGCTGTGGTCGAAAGCCGCTATCCTGAACTTACCGATGATGACCTCAGGCAACTTCATCCCGATGTCATCCTGTTGTCTTCTGAGCCGTATCCGTTTTCAGAAAAACATATTCTGGCGTTACAACATATTGTGCCGCACCCAAAAATCCTGCTGGTTGACGGAGAAATTTTTTCCTGGTACGGAAGCCGCTTGCTGAAATTCCCGGAGTACCTGAGTGCGCTTACTCTTCAATTGCAGTAATGCCTACTGACCGGACGTCCTGCCAGAACCGGGGGTACGATTTTTTGACTACCCCGGGGTTTTCAATCCGTACCGGCCTGAGCATGCACAAGGGGGCAAAGGCCATCGCCATGCGGTGGTCCAGGTAGGTGTGGATGGGTGGAAGTTGTTCAGGCAACTGCAAAGCAGGGGTGAGACGCCAGCCGCCAGCAGTTTCAGCGAATGCAGCACCAAGTTTGGCCAGTTCCTGTTGTAATGCCCGGGTGCGATCGGTTTCTTTGATTTTAAGGCTTTCCAAACCGGTAAATGTCGCGGGTATTCCCTTAGCGGCACACACCACGGCCACAGTCTGGGCCAGGTCGGGGTAATCAGTAAAGTCCCATTGAAACTCACTTCGATGTTCCTTCGGGCACAACACCAGGTTGTCGCCCCGGGGTTCGGCTTTTACGCCCAGCAGTTCCATCATATCCACAATTACGCGGTCGCCCTGAACCGATTTTACTGATAACCGGGGCAGTGTAACCTCAGCCTGGCGGGTCAGTGCGGTAAAGGCGAACCAGTACCCGGCAGCTGACCAATCGGGTTCAACAGTGTAAGGTATTGCGTGGTACTTTCTGGGCGGTACCGTAATCGTGTTACCGTTCCATTGCGCCTCTACGCCAAAGGTGCGCATCAGCGAGAGGGTCATGGCAATGTATGGGCGGCTTGATATCGGCCCCTGCAGGTCAAGGGTAAGTCCTTCGGGAAGCGAAGGTCCCACCATGAGCAGGGCCGAAATGTACTGGCTGCTTACATTACCGGGTATAGCAATGCGGTTCGTTTTCTGTGAGAAGGAGCCTTGTATTTTAACTGGCGGAAAGCCTTCTTCTTCAGAATACGCGATTACTGCTCCAAGTTCACGCAAGGCATCTACCAGCAACCGGATGGGTCGTTGTTTCATCCGTTCGGTTCCGGTAAGGAGTTTGGGTAAACCGTTAACGGCAAAGTAGGCGGTAAAAAACCGCATGGTGGTGCCGGCATCCTCGATATCAAGTACGGGTTGGTCCGAATGGATGAGCCGCTGCATAAGTTGGGTATCGTTTGCTTCTGAGAGATTGTGGATTGGGGCCTTCTCCTTAGTGAGCGCCTGAATAATCAATACCCGGTTGCTGATGCTTTTTGATGCGGGCAGGTTACGGATGGTTCCGTACAGATGCGATTGGTGCTGAAGGGTTATGGAACGTATCACTGAACAGTTGTTAGCCGCACAAATTACACTTTGTCAAAGATTTTTTTTGAATGCATGAAACATTTACATGCCGTTAGCAGTTAACTTTGTTATAGATAAAGGTTATGAGCACTACCAAAAAATTAGCCATTGGATTGGGAATTGCCTCTGGGGCTTTGCTGGCTGCATGGCTTCTTACGGGCGAACGTAAGAAGAAGACCGTTGATTTTATTTCCAAAAAAGCCGATGATGTAAAGCGCGCCCTCCGTAAAAGCCGTGAGTCGTTTAACGATTCGGAAGCCCACTACGTATGAAGCGAACCATAATATGTCAGCGAGTCAACTATCTCATCCGTAGTCACGTCAACGTCCCACCGGGCCCTTCCGATGCTATTAATTAGGGCCATCATCACCTTATTGCCTGTATTTTTCTTGTCCTGATAACACCAGTTTGCTATTTCCCGATGAGGGGCAGGCAATTTCAGATGGCCGAAAGTGGTTAACAGGTAACTGGTAATTTCCTCAACTTCATTTGCGTTAATGAGGTTCTTTTGAAAAGCGATTCTTGATTCACAAATCAATCCGGCTGCCACCGCTTCGCCATGAAGAATGGGCTGGCCACTGGCCAGGTACGATGTTTCAATGGCATGGCCGATGGTGTGGCCGGCATTCAGGATTTTTCGCAACCCCTTTTCAATGGGGTCTTGCTGCACAACCTGCCACTTTATTGCTGCCGAATGGCCAATAAGGGTGCTCCATTCGTAGCTATTCCAGGGCTTGCTGCGGATGATGTCCCACAGACTTTTATCGGAAATCAGGGCATGTTTAACCACTTCGGCAAAGCCTGAACGGAGTTCCACTTCAGGGAGGGTATTGAGAAATACGGCTGACAGCAGGGTAAAGGCAGGTTCACGAAAAACCCCAATTTGGTTTTTGTAAAAGCCAAAATCTACCCCCACTTTTCCTCCAATGCTTGCATCGGCCATAGCCAGCAGGGTGGTGGGTACGAGGATAAAGTCAATTCCACGCTTGTAGGTTGAAGCGCAGAATCCACCCAGGTCGCCCGCTACGCCACCTCCAACGATAACGACCACCGAGTGCCTGTCGAGTTGTTGCTCGGTCATGACCTTCCAAACGTCTACACAGGTTTCAATGGTTTTTGCCGATTCACCCGCGGGAATTTCAATAATGGAATGAGTGGGCAGGTGAGGTTTTATCCTGGGGTAGCAATGAGTTTTGGTGTTTGCATCAACCAGTACCGACACGCGGGAATAGTTTTTTTTATCGAGAAATACCCGCAAATCGGTTTCTGGCCAGGATGAAATCCGGATATGATCAGGGAGCCTCATGCCGGGTTTCGGATTGGTTCATGATTTCGGTTTGGATACGAATGGATTCATCGTGGATAACCCGGTAAAGTTCTTTAATGAAGTCGGCCGCAAGGCTGACGTGCTGACCCCATTCGGGCCGGGTTTTCATAATTTCGTTCCACCGCTCAAGCTGAAATACCGTTACGTTATTTTCCTTTTTAAAGTCACCGATTTTTTCAACCAGTTTCATGCGGGCAGCAAGGGTGTTTATCAATTCTTGGTCAATCTGGTCAATGCGTTCACGAAGGTGTTCCAACTTAGTCAGAAACATGGCGTTGTTGGAAGACCGGTCAGCCACCCGCAGGCTGGCCAGCCCTTCTTTTAAGGCGGCAGGGGTTATTTGTTGTTGAGCGTCACTGAGGGCATTGATTGGGTCAGGGTGTGTTTCGATCATCAGGCCGTCATAGCCCAGGTCAAGTGCCTTTTGAGATATTTCGAAAATCATATCCCTGTTTCCTGCAATATGGCTGGGGTCGGCAATAAGGGGGAGTTCCGGGTACCGGAGTTTGAGTTCCAGTGGCAGTTGCCACAGGGGTTGATTCCTGTACAGGGAGTTTTGAATGGACGAAAAGCCGCGGTGAACAGCGCCCAGTTTTTTGATCCCGGCCCGGTAAAGCCGCTCCAGGGCGCCAATCCAAAGCGATAAATCGGGGTTAATGGGGTTTTTAACCAGAACGATTTTGTTTACCCCCCTCAGCGCATCGGCAAGTTCCTGCACAAGAAATGGGTTGACGGTAGTACGCGCTCCCAGCCACAACACGTCTATATCAGTTTCCAATGCCTGGCGAATGTGGTCGGTGCTGGCTACCTCAATGGCCACAGCAATGCCGGTTTGCTCCTTTACCTGTTTTAACCAGGTAAATGCTTCGGCACCTTTCCCTTCAAAAGTATTCGGACGGGTGCGCGGTTTCCATACCCCCGCGCGCATAACCGCTATGCCCTGGTCCGTTAAAGCCGTGGCTACCGAAAGCAATTGTCCGGCACTTTCGGCACTACAGGGACCTGCTATGACGAGGGGTGAATGGCCGCGAGTAAATGATGAAATCCAGTTATCAGGCTCCATTGGGGTGAAAGTTAAGAAAATCAAGTATTTGTAATGGATTAATGCGTCAGGGTATCATTTTGTTCTACCCTTACTAACGTTATGGCTTGAAACCTTCAACGCACAGCCTATATTAGCGCACCCTTTAGAATATGGAATCAACAACCAAAATTTCGTTTGAGGATACACAAACTGCTTTTGCCTATAAAACCGATGCCGAACTAAGAAGGGCGCATTTGATCTTTTCGTTGGTTAATCATCCCTGGATATCGGCTATGGCCATTGGCCTGGTCAAAGCGGGATTATTCGTGCGGCTTCCCATTAACGGCATTATCCGGAAAACCGTATTCAACCATTTTTGCGGTGGCGAAAATATTGAACAGGCCGACCAGGCCATGCGGGTGCTCGCCCGGTTTAATGTGAAGGCAATACTTGATTACTCGGTGGAGGGGGAGCATACGGAAGAAGGCTTTGAGCTTACCACGCAGGAGACCTTGCGAACCATTGAAAATGCAAGAACCACAGCAACCATTCCTTTTTGTGTTTTTAAAGTTACCGGTCTGGCACCTGCTGCACTGCTCGAAAAAGCGCAGCTAAAACAACCCCTCACAGATGATGAGGAAGCCGCCTTTGAACGTGTAAAAAACCGGATGGACCGCATTTGTGCTAAAGGCTTTGAATACGGCATTCCTGTTTTAGTGGATGCCGAAGATTCTTGGTATCAGGACACGATTGACCGTATTGTGCTGGACTTAATGAAGAAATACAATAAGGAGAAGACCATTGTTTATAACACCTATCAGCTTTATCGGACAGCAGGCTTGCCAAATTTGCGCAACCACTTTCATGAAGCAGTTATGCACAACATTTATTTTGGCGCCAAACTGGTGCGGGGTGCGTACATGGAAAAGGAACGTGAGCGGGCCGCCAAAATGGGGTACCCCGATCCCATCCATGCAAATAAGCCGGCTACCGACAATGCCTTTAATGAGGCTCTTGCTTTTTGTATGGATAATAAGCAACGCATTTCGGTGATGTGCGGCTCGCACAACGACTATAGTAATTATTATCTTACTGTGCTTATGGAAAAGCATGGCATACCCAACAACGACCCGCGGGTATGGTTTGCACAACTGTACGGCATGAGCGACAACATCTCTTTCAATCTGGCTAAAGCAGGTTACAACGTGGTAAAATACCTTCCTTACGGACCGGTGGCATCGGTAATGCCCTACCTGTTCAGGCGGGCCGAAGAGAACACCTCCGTTGCCGGGCAAAGCAGCCGCGAACTGATGTTGATTAAAAAAGAACTGGAGAGGCGCTCAACTTCAAAGTAAGCGATCACCGGATCGGACAGTTTTTAGCTCTGTATTATTCCCTTATTTTTGCCCGAAAAGCAGTTATCATGTCATTATCCGAGCAGGAAATCATCCGCAGGCAGGCTAAAGAGGAGTTAGAAAAACTGGGTATTAATCCCTATCCGGCCGAACTGTTTGAAGTTAATGTGTCGGCTAAAGAAATACTCGAGAACTACCCCCGGCACAAAAGCGATTACCGGAGCATCTCCCTGGCCGGTCGAATCATGAGCCGCAGAATTATGGGATCTGCTTCGTTTGCCGAATTGCAGGATGAAACCGGCCGTATTCAGATTTATATCCGAAGGGATGATATCTGTCCGGGTGATGACAAAACCCTCTACAATGTTGTCTTTAAAAAGCTGCTCGACATTGGCGATATCATCGGGGTAAAAGGATACGGCTTCACCACGCAAACCGGAGAAATTTCCATCCACGTTACAGAGTATAAAATTCTTTCCAAGTCGCTGCGACCGCTGCCCATTGTTAAAGAAACTACCGATGAGCAGGGAGTGGTACATAAACACGATGCGTTCAGCGATCCCGAGCAGCGCTACCGCATGCGGTATGTTGACCTGATTGTAAACCCCGAAGTTCGCGATGTATTCGTCAAGCGTACGCAACTCATTAACTCCATGCGCGAGTACCTGAACGGCAAAGCGTATCTTGAGGTTGAAACGCCAATACTACAGCCCTTGTATGGCGGGGCCGCAGCCCGGCCGTTTAAAACTCATCACAATACGCTCGATATGACCCTGTACCTGCGCATTGCCAACGAGTTGTACTTAAAGCGCCTGATTGTGGGTGGCTATAACGGGGTGTACGAGTTTTCTAAAGACTTTCGCAACGAGGGTATGTCGCGGTTTCATAACCCCGAGTTTACCCAGGTGGAGTTGTATGTGGCCTATAAGGATTACTTCTGGATGATGGACCTGGTGGAAGAGATGATTGAAAAAGTGGCGCTTGACCTGCATGGCACCACCGAGGTAAAAGTGGGTGAGCACCTTATTGATTTTAAAAGGCCCTGGAAGCGGTTTACCATGTTTGAGGCCATTGAGCACTTTACAGGGGTTGACATTTCAGTGATGGATGAAAGCCAGTTGCGCGATACCTGCCGCAGCCTGCAGGTGCCCGTGGATGAGACCATGGGCAAGGGTAAACTGATTGATGCCATTTTTGGCGAAAAATGTGAGCCGTACCTTATCCAGCCGACTTTTATTATGGACTACCCCATTGAGATGTCGCCTCTGGCCAAA
>CAYNIH010000090.1:0-9844 GCA_964397115.1 uncultured Roseivirgaceae bacterium
GATGGAGCCCAACGCCCTGCACATCTGGCCGCGCGAAAGTTTTATGCTCATTGCATTGCCCAATCCAAATAAAACCTTTACCTGTACCTTATTCCTTCCTTTTGAGGGAATCCATTCGTTCGCCAACCTTAAATCGGAAGAAACCATTCAGCAGTTTTTTGAAAAAAACTTTTCAGATGCTGTGCCCATGATGCCCACCCTGACGGAGGATTTCAGGGATAACCCTACCGCTTCTCTGGTAACGATCTACTGCTACCCCTGGTACCGCAACAAAACGCTGCTCATTGGCGATGCCGCCCACGGCATTGTGCCCTTCTTCGGCCAGGGCATGAATGCCGGGTTTGAAGACTGCCGTGTATTGAATGAATTGCTGGATAAGCATGGCGATAACTGGAAGAACGTACTGCCCGAATTCCAGCAGCTTCGCAAGCCCGATGCCGATGCGATTGCCCAGCTTGCCCTGGATAACTTCGTAGAAATGCGCGACCTGGTGGCAGACGAAGACTTTTTGCTTCGTAAAAAAATAGAAGCCCGGCTACACGAATTGTACCCCGACAAATGGATACCGCTCTATACCATGGTAACGTTCCGGGATGACTTGCGCTATTCATATGCCCTGGCTGCCGGACAAAAGCAAAAAACCATTATGGATGAGGTGATGAACCTGCCGGGTATCGCTGACAATTGGGAAACGCTCGACTTCGAACGCATCGTAAACCGGTTGGTATCGTAACATTAATTCGCTACCTTCGGATGCGTGGCTTGCCTGTTGATTTTCAAACGCTTCACCCGTACTGCAGGTATTTTTTTTCTCCTTCGTTTCTGTTCAATCCTTGCCCAGGCCCAGGATCGGCCTATATTACTGCCCGAAGAAATCAAAAAACTAATTCCTGAAAAAATATCCGGATTTACCGCACAAGGCAAGGCCATAACCCGGCTGGTAAAAGTAGGAACCCTCTCTTATTCTCTTGCCGAACAAAACTTCATAAAAAGCAAGCGAAAAATCAAAATCCTGTTGTTCGATTACAACAATGCGCTGATTATGTACAGCCAGGCTACCGGTAAATGGAAAGACTTACCCAACATGGAGAGCGATTCGGTAATAAGTCGCTACATTGAACTGCCCAACTGCATCGGAAGAGAGTCATTTAATCTATTGACTGGAACTTCACAAATACTACTTGGCGTATGCGATCGGTTTTACCTTACCCTTTCTGCTGAACAAATGGACCTGAATACCCTGCGGCAGTTGGTGGAACTTTTTAACCTTGCACAATTTCCACGCACCACCATTGATAATCCAAAGAGCCGCTGACGCGGTCAGGAATTAATGTGAACCCGGTACTCTTCAAAGCGGTCGAAGATTTCTTTTACGTAGTTTACCGGCTCTTCGCACTTGCAGTAACCGGCCATTACCAGCGGATCGTTGTAATAAGCAGGGTCCGACTTCTTCAAAAGAAAAGATTCTACCTCGTGCCAGGCATTGGGGTTGCCTCCGTACTTAATGGTTAGTTTGCGCGCATCAATAATGTGCGAAAGGCCGGCATTGTACGAGGCCAGCACAAATTTTATCCGCGCCTGCTCATCACTGATTTCCCTTTGCCAGTACCGGTCGAGGTGCTTAAGGTAATTGACACCGGCACGAATGCTTTGGTTCGGATCGTTCGGATTGCTTACGCCAAAACGCCTGGCGGTTTCGGGCATCAGTTGCATCAGCCCCTTAGCTCCGGCCCAGGATTCGCCTTCTGGATCAAACTGAGATTCCTGATACACTACGGCAGCGAGCAGGCGCCAGTCCCAGCCCAGTTTTTCAGCGCCTTGTTTTATCAAATCATCGTAGGGCGAAATTTTATTGCCGGCCAGTGACGAATAATCGCTTTGCATCCGAATCAGTGAAGTCCTGGGGTTTTTAAAATAGCGGTTATAAATCACCATAAACGTTGGTTCCTTTTTTAACTGTGCCAACCACTCGTTAAACACCATCAAAAGCTGGGGCGATGTGTTGCGCAGCGCCCAGGCAATTTGCTGGGGAAGGCTTAGTACAGTTTCAACATCCAGATTGGGGTAGTAGCCCGCATTAACCTGTGCAATAAAATCGTCAGCTACTGTCAGGTTAATGCTCCCCAGCGCAACGGCCTTGATCAGATCTTCGTTGGTGGCTTCTACGCTGTCGGTAAACAGATGGATTTCCCCGCCAATCTCAGCCGAAAGATTTCGAAGGCGTTGCTCAAAACTGGAGTTCTTTACAACATAAACTTCGCGGCCGATCAGGTCAGCGGGTTTGCGTATCACGCGGGAGTTTATGTTGTCGGCCGTTAGCTGGCGCCAGTTGTCGGGTTTCCGCTGCACCAGTACCTGGTGCGATTCGAAAAGTGGCAGGGTAAAACTCATGCGCCCGGTTCGTTCGCTGGTAATGGCCAGCGGAAATGCCAGGATATCGCCCTCTCCTTCATTCAATTTACCGATTGCCTGCTCAATTCCGGTAATGATCTTGATGCGTAAATCCACCTGCAGGTGTTCGGCAAACAACCTCAACAGTTCATACTCAAAGCCCATGGAGCGGCCCTTATAGATAAAGTAACTGTAAGAGTTGTTGTTCACCAGGGCGTTAATAAAGCCCCGCTTTTTTATTTCAGTCAGGTCAACCGATACGGGTGAAGAATCACTTGCTGACGAACCCCTGCCGCAGGAAAATGACAGAAAGATCAACAAACAGTACAATCCTATGGCCTGCCGGGGTCGCATGCAGATGGAAAATAGTCAAACCTTCTGAAAATAAAAAGAGGCCCGGTGGGCCTCTTTAATGAATTAAAATTATGTTTAAACTACCGATGCGTTACAACAAGCAGTTGGTAGGGTGCTTCCGTTGCATCGTTGCTGCCAATCATGGCTAATGTATAAACCTTCCCTGCAACAAGTTTAAGAGAAACATCATTAAGAATAACCGCTCCCGATGAAGAATTCACTACATCCAGTATATAATCATTGCCGGATGCACCTACGTTAGGCACGGTAAATGCGGTAAAGGTGGCCGTGGTAGAAGCATACGCTCTTGAGTTGCCCGATGATGCAGGAAACGTTGCCGTGGTACCCAAAAAGAAACCTCCAGGAGGGGGAGTTGTTATGGGGCTGGCTGCATCAATTTGAAGCGAGATGCTGCTTAACGTTGTACCGGTTGCAGGCTCATTCGGCAAAGCGGTAGTTTGCACCAATCCAAAATTGAAGAATCGAACATGAGCGGTGTTGGGAGTACCCGTTGGAAGGGAAGGTAACGATTCATTGAGAATTTCAATTAGCCGAAGCCGATCGGCCCGAGAACTTAGGGTAACACCTGAGCGACCAATTACATAAAAGGAATGGTTGGCGTTTCCATTCAGAAACGGACGCGTGCTTAATAGTGAAGTAGTTCCTGAAAGTACCCTTATTTGCCGTGAGCCTGCCTGAATAGCATTTGAGTAAACACCTGATGCCGGGAATTTCTGGCCAAAGGTCAGGTCAGAACCCGTAATAGCCACATTATCAGCAGCAAGATTTACTGTTGTAGCCCCGTTGGGAGAAGCATGAACGGCAAGAATATTGGTTTTAGGAAATACCAACGGCTTACCGGTAACCGGATCAAAACCGCTGGCCGGTGCAGGGGTAGGATACTCCGGATCGCACGATACGGCCAATCCCGCCACTACTATAATTGATAGGATTTGTCTGATTTTCATAATTTCTTTTGATTATTAGTTAAAAATATAACGGACACCAAACTGCGCCTGCCAGACTGATCCGAGCGTTAATGAATTGCGGAACGATTCAGTCAGTGGTTGTCCTCCATCAAGCGGGAAAGCAAATACCGGGCGGCCGCTGCTTGTTTCCTGGCCTACGTAGGTAAGCAACTGCGATCTGCGTGGAGTTTGTTGCACACCCCAGTCAGCGTTGAGCAGGTTACCGAAGTTAAAAATATCAAACGTAAGCTGAAGCGTATTCCGTTTTCCGTTTACATTGATGTAAAAGTCCTGCATAATCCGCAAATCCAACTGGGTCGATCCAGGGGTGGTAGCTCCGTTGCGCGCGGCATATTCCCCCCGGTGTTCACTGAGGTATTTATCCTGTTTAATATAAGCATCCAGTTGATTCCAGATTTCATCAATGGTGCGGGTGTCGTTGGCATCCGAGGTAGCCAGAACAATTTCATCTTTGTTACGGGGAATGTAAATCAGGTCGTTGGTAGTAACGCGGTCTCCGTTCATGTCACCCGCATAGGTGTAAGAGAAGGGAGAACCGGACCGGGCTTCATAAAACAAGGAGATTCCGGTAGCAAAATATTTAGCATACTCTTTTCTGTACGATGCAGACGCAATAAAGCGGTGCAACAATTGATTGTTTGAAAAAGAAACTTGTGGTTGGTTAGGGTTTCCTACAACCTGATTGCCCGACCATGCGCTGAAGGCAATTGAACCGGGGCTGCTTGTGAGATCATAGGAAGGCCCGTAATTATATCCAACTGTTGCAAAGAAATCTTTACTCCAGTTCTTGCGAAACAATGTGGAAAGACTTGCCGACCAACCCTTGTTTGTATTATCCAAAACAATGGCATCGCTTACCTGGAAGGTAACATTGCCCGCGCCATCTGTATACCGCACCAGCCGCGTGGTTGCATCCGTTCCACCGTAACGTACCCTTCCATCGCCAGCCCATATGCCTACCGGGGCGGCCAGGTTGGCATTCCGGTGATAAATGGCATTGATGTCTTTTGTGAAAATTCCTTCTACCGTTAAAATCACGTCATAAGGCAGGAGGTAATCCATGGCTAAGTTACTTCTCCACACCTGCGGAAACTTAAAATCAGGATCGGTAGCCGCAATTTGTATGGTATTGGGAAGAGTTACCGTTCCGGGCCTATAAGCGAATGGATCGGGATCAAACGGACGCGCTGACAGGCCTGCACTATTTTGTTCTTCAATTACACCAAATAACACCCCGTTATTACTTGCCTGATTGGACATCCAAACGAATGGTATCCGGCCGGTGAATACTCCGGATCCACCGCGTAACTGAACAGAATTGTCACCTTTTACATCCCAATTGAAGCCGATACGCGGGGACCATAACATTTTGGCATCGGGTAACCGGCTTACATCAATCTTCTCGGCATTGGCAAACAATACTGTGTCCAACACCGGGTTTTTGAGCAAGTCGATAGGGAAATAGGGAATATCCACGCGCAAACCACCTGTTACTTTCAGGCGATCATTAACCGTCCATTCATCCTGAATATAAAAGCCTAATTGGGCAGCCTTCATTTCGGCAAGGGGCACTTCTACCCCGTCAACAGCAGAGTAGCGATACTGAAAGAGTGTGGGTCGTCCTAATCCGGTGCTTGCTCCTGTTGTTACCGTAAATCCTCCGCTTCCATCAGGAGTAAGTACCGGAATTGTTGTGCCTGCCGGTGCGCTGTTATAAAAATCATTATACGTAGCAAAACGATAACGACTATAAAAATTAGGCATAAAACCATTCTTGAAGCTATAAAATTCATTGGCCGTCCCGATGGTTATCGTGTGCTTCGGCAGGTAGATGCTAAAGTTATCGGAGATTTGAAAAACGTCCTGATCCAACTTATTATTGGCTGAAAACAACTCATACCCAAATGAAGTAACATTTTGGTTTTGACCGTTTTCTATATCCACATACGGGAATACCGAACCTGGACTATCGCGAAAGTCGCGGAAGCCTGTCCAGCCGATTACAAAGTTATTTGAATTTTTTCCGATCACGCTGTTCAATTCTGCTACAAAGGAATTGAAGTTGTTATTAATGATGTAGTTGGCACTTCGGAAAGGCAAACTGTTTTCTGAGTTCTGCCGGCCGCCCTGAGAACCGGAGTTACTCATTGGGGTATCGCGGATTGACTTGAGGTAATTGTACCGAAGTGACAGCTTGTGGTTTTTGCTGATGTTATAGTCAATCCGGAAAGTAACTTTTTCACTTTCGGTATTCATATCATAACCTTGATAAGGACCGGGGTTATACCCATAGGTATTGATAAGGAACTGTTGTAACTGATCCATTTCTGTTACCGTTAGCCGTGTTCCGGTTTCCGTTGAACTTTGCTTGGCGGTAAATTGACCGATAGGGTCGGCCCTCCGCTCAAGTTCACCACTGACAAAAAAGAACAGTTTATTTTTGATTATAGGCCCTCCCAGGCGCATGCCGTATTGCGTATTCGTAAATGTAGGTGTAGAAAAATCCTCCTCGCCTACTTTATCACCCACTGAACTTTCATTACGGGTAAAATAGTAAATCGATCCGGAGAAATCGTTTGTACCGCTTCGGGTTACGGCATTAATTCCAGCCCCTGTAAACCCACCCTGCCGAACGTCATACGGAGCAATATTTACTGTAATTTCTTCCAGCGCATCCAGGCTTATGGGTTGTGAGTTGGTTTGTCCGCCAGGTAAGGAAGCAAGACCAAATGAATTGTTTAGAATAGAGCCATCAATGGATAAGTTATTATAAAGGTTATTTCTTCCCGCAAAACTTGTTCCTGAAGCCTGCGGTGTTAGTCGAGTCATATCTGTGAAACTCCGACTAAGGGTTGGCAGTCGCTGCAACTGGGTGGAATTAATATTTGTTGAAGCTCCGGTACGATCCTGATTAAAAATAGCGGAAGCCGTTACCACTACTTCACCCAATTCAAGACCCGTTTCAACCAATGCCGCCTTAAAATCAAAGTTTTGGCCCAGACTCAGTGTAACGTTTTCCTGAACAAAATCCTGAAATCCCAAGAAGGAAACGGTAATCTTATAAGGTCCACCAATCCGAACAGCAGGCATATTAAAGCGACCCGAAGACAACGTTGCCACACCATATTCTGTACCCGATGGCAAGTGAACAGCAATCACTGTAGCTCCTGCCAAGGGCTCTCCTTTTGAATCGGTAACCATTCCGGAAATGGCGGCCGTGGTTACCCCTTGCCCTCTGGCCCCGGCAAGGGCGGCAAGCGCAAAGGTTGCGAGTAGTAAAATTTTCCTCATATAGATATGATTTAGTGTTTATTAAAAGCCTCCAAAAATATCGGTTTGATTGGCTTGCGAGTTTACTTAACTTTTAATTCTTTCCACAATTTGTTTACAATAAAGTAATACCATTTAAATAACCACTCGCACAAAAAACCTGTATCTGTTTGTTTTATATCGAGTTAATTTTTCTATTTGACTCAAACACCCGTATTATGAAGCACTCATTCCTACTGCTCGCCATCAGCCTCTTTGCCAGGGTATCGCTAACGGCACAACCTTCCTTATCTTACTACCTGCCCGAGGGCACAGTCTATAACCCTGCAATTCCCACCCCACAGGCGGTTATCGGACATGAAGTGGGCGAGTGGCACATCAGCCACGACCGATTGGTAAATTACATGTATGCTCTGGATAAGGCTTCCGACCGAATTACCCTTGAAGTTACCGGATACACACACGAAGGCCGGCCCCTGCTGCTGCTAACCATCACTTCACCCAAAAACCATCAACACATTGAAAGCATCCGGAGTCAGCACGTTCAACTTACTGACCCCGACAAGTCGGGCAGCCTGAACACGAAAGAAATGCCGGCCGTTTTTTATATGGGCTTTAGTATTCACGGCAACGAAGCCAGCGGCAGTAATGCCGCGCTGCTGGTGGCGTATCACCTTGCAGCAGCCGAAGGAAAAGAAATAGAAGAATACCTTTCCAATACCATCATCCTGTTCGATCCGAGTTTCAACCCCGATGGCCTCCATCGATTCAGCAGTTGGGTTAACTCCCGGAAGAGCAAATCCATTTCGCCAGACCCTGCCGACATGGAGCACAACGAACCTTGGCCGGGCGGCAGAACCAACCATTACTGGTTTGATTTGAACCGCGACTGGCTGGTGACCCAGCAGCCCGAGTCACAAGCACGTATAAAAAAATTTCATCAGTGGATGCCCAACGTGCTTACCGACCACCACGAAATGGGTACTAATGCCACCTTCTTTTTCCAACCCGGGGTACCCTCTAGGGTTCATCCGCTGACACCCGAAAGAAACCAGGAACTAACCCGTAAAATCGGTGAGTTCCATGCCAAAGCGCTAGATAACATCGGATCGTTTTACTATACCCAAGAAGGCTATGACGATTTTTATTACGGCAAAGGCTCTACCTTCCCCGATGTGCAAGGCGCTATCGGTATCTTGTTTGAACAGGCCAGTTCGCGCGGACATGCCCAGGAAAGTGTGAACGGGATACTCCATTTTCCTTTCACTGTGCGTAATCAGTTTACCACAGCGCTTAGTACCCTTGCCGCTGTAAACGTCCTTCGGCAGGACCTGTTAACTTACCAGCGGGAGTTTTTTAAAAATGCTGTGGCCGAAGCTGCTAAAGATCCGGTTAAGGCAATTGTATTCGGATCGAAAGATAAGGCACGTGCATACCACTTGGCCGAAGTCATGATCCGCCACCATGTTGATATCTATACCCTTGCCTCCACGCAAACAATAAACGGAAAAACCTTTGATGCGGAATCCAGCTTTGTTGTACCGCTTAACCAACGGCAGTATAGACTGATTAAAGGCATGACCGAAAAACGCACACAATTCAAAGACAGTATTTTTTATGATATCAGCACGTGGACTCTCCCCCTTGCCTTCGGTGTGGACTATGAAGAAGTAAAAACACCCGTTGCTACAGGAGCGAAAATCACCGACTTAAAAATGCCGGCAGGTAAACTGATTGGCGAAGTTTCACAGTATGCCTATGCCTTTGAAGCGTACGGCTACTATACACCCCGTGCCATAAACCGGCTCCTTCAAAACGGCATCCGGGTAAAAGTGGCCACCGATCCGTTTTATCATCCAACCGGCAAGAAGTTTGACCGGGGCTCATTGCTGATTACTGTGGCCGACCAGGGTAAAGTGGCCGACCAGATTCAGTACTACGTCCGCGAAATGATCGATAAAGATGGCATTGATGTTTACTCCTTTAACACAGGCCTCGATTATAAAGGTGTCAGTCTTGGCAGCGGAACTTTTCAGGCATTACGAAAGCCTGAAATTGCCATGCTGGTTGGCGATGGGGTGAACCCTAACGATGCCGGTGAACTGTGGCACCTGCTTGATGTACGCATGCACATGCCTGTAACCGCCCTGCCGGTTGATGTGCTTAACCGCACCAACATCAACCGCTATAACACCATCATTTTCCCTTCCGGAAACTACTCGGCAATAACCGATGCCACCAAAGAACGGCTGAAGATCTGGGTGCAGAATGGCGGGGTGATCATCGGGTTAGATGTGGCATTAAATTGGCTGACCACCGCTGGGTTGGGCAAGTTTGAAATGAAGAAAGACGAGCCGGCTGCCGATAAAAAGTCTGAAAGTTCTCGTGCCTATGCCGACATTGAAGAATACCGTGGTGCGCAACAAAGCCCGGGAGCCATATTTGAAGCAACAGTTGATTTAACAAACCCGTTACTCTACGGATATACTGCAACGAAAGTCCCTGTTTTTAAAGACAACAACCTGTTTATGGAAAAATCAAAAAATCCGTATGCCAACCCCGTTGTTTACGGGGCATCACCGTTGCTTAGTGGGTATATCTCCAATCCCAACTATGCAAAACTTAAAAACAGTTCCATGGCAGGGATAACCACCTCTGGCCGGGGGCGGGTAATCGGCTTTACGGATAACCTGGCATTCCGCGCATTCTGGTTCGGCACCACCAAATTATTTACCAATGCCGTGTTTTACGGGCACCTGTTAAGCGAAGCGGCAGCCCGCTAGTTTATAAGTCTGTCGTTCAAGGGTTAATTTGCAACTTGCTTAACAGCAATGCGCAGG
>CAYNIH010000091.1:0-9722 GCA_964397115.1 uncultured Roseivirgaceae bacterium
ACATAGCCCGGAGGCGCACCCACCAATCGCGAAACGGAGAATTTCTCCATGTATTCGCTCATGTCAATGCGGATAAGCGCATCGTCTTTATCGAACAGATAGGTAGCCAGTACTTTCGCCAATTCCGTTTTTCCCACGCCCGTGGGGCCAAGAAAAATAAACGAGCCGATGGGTTTGCGGGGGTCTTTTAACCCAACACGCGTGCGTTGAATAGCTTTGGTTAATTTTTTTATGGCTTCTTCCTGGCCAATCACTTTTCCGCTTAACTGCTCGCTCATCTCCAGCAACTTGTTGCTTTCCTTTTGAGCAATGCGGTTGGTGGGTATGCCGGTCATCATGGCGATCACATCGGCCACATTATCTTCATTAACGATGTACTTTTCAGTACGGGTTTTTTCTTCCCAGCGGGCTTTAGCGATCTCAAGTTGTTCCAAAAGCTTTTTTTCTTTATCGCGCAACTGGGCTGCCTCTTCGTACTTCTGGCTTTTCACTACCCGGTTTTTTTCTTTTTTCACATCTTCAATCGCCTCCTCCAGTTTTACAATTTCATCGGGCACGTGAATGTTGTTGATGTGCACACGCGCACCGGCTTCGTCCATTACATCAATAGCCTTGTCGGGAAGGAAGCGGTCGCTGATGTACCGGTCTGACAGTTTAACGCAGGCCTCAATCGCTTCTTTGGTATAGGTTACATGGTGGTGATCTTCGTACTTGTCTTTAATATTTTCAAGAATCTGAAGCGTTTCTTCGGGAGTGGTGGAGTCCACCATTACCATCTGAAACCTGCGCGCCAGTGCACCATCTTTTTCAATGTACTGCCGGTATTCATCCAATGTGGTGGCTCCAATGCATTGGATTTCTCCGCGGGCCAGAGCGGGTTTAAACATATTGGAGGCGTCAAGCGAACCGGAGGCACCACCAGCGCCCACGATGGTGTGCAATTCATCAATAAAAAGAATAACATCAGGCGATTTCTCCAGTTCGTTCATTACGGCCTTCATGCGCTCTTCAAACTGGCCGCGGTATTTTGTTCCGGCAACCAGCGAGGCCAGGTCGAGGGTAACCACCCGCTTGCCAAACAATACGCGCGAAACTTTTTTCTGAACAATGCGCAGGGCAAGCCCTTCGGCAATGGCGGTTTTGCCCACACCCGGTTCACCAATCAGAATCGGGTTATTCTTTTTTCTGCGACTCAGAATCTGTGCTACGCGTTCAATTTCTTTTTCGCGGCCTACTATGGGGTCCAGTTTACCCTCTTCAGCGAGGCGTGTTAAGTCACGGCCGAAATTGTCCAGCACCGGGGTGCGCGATTTTTCAGTTCCCTTTTTCTCTTTGCCGGGAGAGCCTGCGCCACTTCCGAAAATTCTCGATGAGTCTTCATCGGGGTCGTCTGTGTCGGATGCGGCCTGCGGACCTTCGTGCTGGTATTCAAGCATTTCTTTTACCGTTTCGTAGTTTACATCAAATTTTTTCAGGATTTGCGTAGCCAGGTTGTCGGCATCGCGTAAAATAGAGAGCAACAAATGCTCGGTTCCAATACGCTGGGCCTTAAATATTTTCGCTTCGAGGTAAGTTATCTTCAATACTTTTTCAGAAGCTTTGGTGAGCGGGATGTTGGCGAGGTTTTTAATCTGCTGGGTGGCGGTTCCTTTCGATACTCTTTCGATTTCGTTGCGCAGGTCGCTCAATGAAACGCCCAGTTTTTTTAACACCCCAACGGCTACGCCTTCGCCTTCGCGGATAAGCCCGAGCAGCAAATGTTCTGTGCCGATATAATCATGCCCCAGCCGAAGTGCTTCTTCGCGGCTAAGGCTTATTACTTCTTTGACACGGTTAGAAAATTTTGCCTCCATACTGTAAACGTGAATGAAATTACTGTAAATGTAAACTTTTTCAACCGGATTTTTTTCAAGGATTTTCCGCGAACCTCGCAGGTTGAAAAAGAACAATGTTCTATGCAGTTGAAAACGCAATCAGGCGCCTTTTTGTTCATTTGGCTTTAACCCTGAAGCAATAATGACGGGAGCCTCCGGCCCCGTGCAGAACAGCAGGTCGATGATGCTCAGGTTGGGCACAAACGTGTTGCCAAACACCTGGGTGTAGGGTGCCGGGTTTATGAATTTTTTAAATCCGGGGTGTTTGGGGCTTATCTGATTCCTCAAATCAACCGTACCACCTGCCGGCACTTTATCATAAGTTGTACTTTCGCTTATCATCACGTGTGGATGGACGGTACACAGGTATTCCGCAAGCAGGCGATAATTAAGGTCATAAAGAAATGCAGGCTTGCTAAATAGTACCCTCTGCAACGCATCAGCAAAGTGTTCAAAATAGGGCGCATTGCGGTAGGCCGATTCAATGGATCGCCAATGGTTATTCAGCCATTTCTGTGAATAATCAATTCGTATATCGGTAATTAAGGTATGGTTGTGCTTTGCCGTTGTTGGGATGGTCAGTTTTTCAACCCGGTTTGCGCCAAGAATGTGGAACCGGTTACGGTACGACTGCTTTACAAAATATTCGTGTTTCTCCAGCACGATTTCTTTGCAGCGATGCACCGCGGTAAACCAGGCAACACAGGGAAGGTAGTGAAGCTCAATAAGGCAACGACCGGATAACATTTGGTAGAGAATCTATAAAGGATTATCGCCCAGGCCCTGACGCACCAGCACGGGCTCATCACCGCTGCAATCAATTACTGTTGACGGAATGTTGCCACCGGGGCCGCCATCAATCACCACGTCCACTTTGTTTTTAACATCTTCATAAATTTCCTCAGGGTCGGTGGTGTATTCTTTGATAAGGTCCTCATCTTTTAGTGAGGCAGTTATCAGCGGGTTGCCGAGGCCTGCCACTATAGCCAAAGGGATGGCATGATTGGGGATGCGAATGCCGACTGTTTTTTTATTTACACCGAGAATTTTCGGAACGCGGCTGCTCGATTCGAAGATGATGGTATAAGGGCCGGGAAACGCTTTCCTCAGCATTTTAAATGTTGGTGTATCAATTCGTTTTACATAATCCGCTACCTCGCTCAGCGTGCTGCAAATAAACGAGAGGTTGAGTTTCTGAGGTTTGATGTTCAGGGTCTGGCAAAGGCGTTCAACCGCCTTGCGGTTCATCAAATCGCACCCGATGCCGTATACTGTATCGGTGGGATAAACAATAAGACCTCCCTGACGAAGTACATCGGCTACCCGGTTTATCTTTCGCGCCTCCGGATTGACCGGATGGATTTTAAGAAATTCTGCAGCCATGCCACCAATATACAGAGGATATTTGCCGGGCCATCACGTTTAGTGATTTTTGTATTTTTGACTCAACAAAGTTGTTATGAAAGGCGCACGCAGGCTGTTTGTATTTCTCGTGGTGTCAGTATTGCTGATTACTTTCACTTTTTATGTTTACCAGATTTGTTACACCCCCAACATCCTGGTTGGCAAGGAAAGTCAGCTCCTCATTATTCCGAACGATGCTACTTTTGAAACAGTGCAGGCCTTGCTGCATGACGGGGGTTACGTGCAGGACTTGATGTCGTTCAGTTTTTTGGCCCGCCTGTTGGAATACGATCGAAAAATAAAACCGGGACGCTATATCCTGCACAGCAACATGAATAACCTGGAAGTAATACGGTTTTTGCGGCTGGGTAAACAGGAGCCGGTGACCATAACCTTTAATAACATAAGGTTGCTGCCCGAACTTGCCCAGAAGATTACGCGCACCATTGGTATGAGGCCTGAAGAATTTGAAGCCGAACTGGTGCGGTTTGCCGTGAACAACACCTATGGATTTTCCAAAGACAACATTCTGGCAATGTTTATTCCCAACACATACGAAGTGTATTATAACATTACGCCAGCACAACTGATAGACCGGATGCACGATGAATATGAACTGTTCTGGAATGAGGAGCGCAGGAAGAAAGCGGAGGCCATCGGGCTAACCACGGTGGAGGTATCGGTGCTGGCTTCCATCGTTCAGGCCGAAACCATTAAGCGAGACGAAGCGCCCGTGATTGCCGGATTGTACATCAACCGGCTGAAAAAAGGAATTCCGCTGCAGGCCGACCCCACGCTGGTGTATGCAGTAGGTGATTTTACCCTTAAACGCGTGCTGAATGAACACAAGGAAGTTGACTCACCCTACAACACCTACAAATACCGCGGCCTACCCCCGGGCCCAATCAACATGCCCGAAATCACCTCGATTGATGCGGTGTTGAATTACAAACCCAGCAATTATTTATACATGTGCGCACGCGAAGATTTTTCGGGATACCATAATTTTACTTCGAACCTTGCTGAACACAACCGGAACGCCCATCGCTATCAGCAGGCGTTATCGCGGGAACAGCGCAAGGCAAAAAGTAAAACCCGAAACTGATGTACCAGGCCGAAACAACGGTGCGTGTACGGTACGGTGAAACCGACCAGATGGGCTATGTGTACTACGGATACTATGCCATGTATTATGAGGTGGCGCGTGTGGAAGCGTTGCGAAGGCTGGGCCTTACCTACCGCGAAATCGAAGCGATGGGTATTATTATGCCTGTGCTGGAAAACCACACGAAGTTTCTTGCACCCGGCAAATACGATGAACTGCTTCGAATAGTTACCACCATTCGCGAAAAACCAACCGTACGAGTAACATTTGAATACGAAGTTTTTAACGAGGAAGGTAAACTGATTAACCGGGGTGAAACCATGCTGGCATTTATTGACCGGAAAACCAACCGCCCAACCCGGCCCCCCAAAGCCATGATGGATGCGCTCAATCCGTTTTTCTGATGAAGTACAAGTATAAACGATTCTTGTTTAAGTGGACTGCCGCACGGTTTTTGGTTGAACGGATGCGCACCATACGGTTTAAGAGATGGGATAATGTTTCGCTATATAAAATCATAAAATTGTTTATCCGAAACCTCATGCAGGACGAAATTGTAAGCCGCGCCAACAGCGTGGCGTTTAATTTTATCCTGGCTATTTTCCCGGCTATTATTTTTCTGTTTACGCTTATCCCGTACGTCTCGACCTATGTGCCCGAAGTGAACACACAGAGCATCATGTCGTTTGTGCAGCAAATGCTGCCCGCCAGCATGTACGATGTGGTTTCTTCAACAGTATTTGACATTGTCAATAACCAGCGTGGCGGCCTGCTTACGTTTGGCTTTTTGTTTTCACTGTACCTGGCCACCAACGGCATGATGGCTTTGATGGGCGCCTTTAACGCATGCTATAAAACGGACGACCGCAGGGGCGCCATTAAAATGCGACTGATTGCCACTGGATTAACCGTTAACCTGGCGTTTGTATTATTTCTGGCCATCATTCTCCTCGTTGTTGGCCAGTTTGTGTTGAATTACCTGATGAGCAACCTTACTGAGTATGCCTGGATGACACATGTAAACGTTTATACGTTATTTGTCCTCCGTTTCCTTGTCATCTTTGTTGTATTCTTTCTGGCCGTTTCAACGATTTATTATTTTGGTCCGGCCATTCATTACAACTGGCGGTTTTTCTCCATTGGTTCATTTCTGGCTACCCTGTTTATTCTGGGTATTTCCTACGGGTTTTCATTTTATATTACCCATTTTGGTACATATAATAAAGTTTACGGGTCTATCGGTGTGCTTATTGCGCTGATGATCTGGATACAACTCATCACTATCGTACTGCTGGTAGGCTATGAATTAAATGCCAGCATTCACGATGCAGCCCGCATGCAGGCGCTTTGGCATGGGCGGAGGTTTAAGCGGAACGATTAATTTTTTTCAACAGTCATCGTTGGTCGCTCCCCGAGTTTTTTCAGCAAACGGGCATGGCCCGCCATAGCGCCCATAAATGTAGGGATGTGTTTATATGGCAGGTTGTATTCGCGGGCAGTTTGTTCTACGATGGGCGCTATCTTCCGGTAATGCACATGGCAAACATTAGGAAACAGGTGGTGTTCAATCTGGTAGTTTAATCCGCCTACGTACCACGAAAGAAGTTTATTGCGGTTGGCGAAGTTTGTCGTAGTTCTGAGTTGATGTATCGCCCAGGTGTTTTCAAGCATGCCGGTTTCATCCGGCTCGGGGTATTCGGTGCCGTCAACCACGTGGGCAGGTTGAAAGATTACCGAAAGAATAAACCCTGATACTGCGTGCATGGCCAAAAAACCGAAAAGCACCTGCCACCAGGCCAGCGGCAACAGCAAGGCTGGAAGAGCAACTGCATACCCGATATAGAAAACCTTGGTTAAAATAAGTATGCTCCATTCTTTAGCGGCTGAGGCCTGTTGTTTTTCCACCAATCCTTCGCGCTGGTATTTTATCAGGCGGGCAACGTCCTTGACCAACACCCACACCAGGGTGAGCAGGCAATACAGAAACCAGGCATAAATATGCTGAAACCGGTGCGCGGGTTTCCAGGGCGATTCCGGTGCCATGCGCATTACTCCGCGCGGGCTGATGTCTTCATCGGCATTGTGTACATTGGTGAAGGTGTGGTGGAGTACGTTATGCTGAACTTTCCAGTTAAACGCGTGGCCGCCAACCAGGTTCAGGGAGTATCCCATCAGGGTATTTACCCATGGTTTTTTCGAATAAGCACCATGGTTTGCATCGTGCATAATGGACAGACCAATGCCGGCAAGCCCAAGCCCCATTACTAGGCATAGGCCCAACAATAACCATGGATTGGTTACTGCCCCTGAAAGAATAATGCCGTAGGGAATAAAATAGAGCATGAACATGAAGACGGTTTTTATGACCATCTCGGCATTGGCATTCCGGCTGAGGTTGTTGCTTTTGAAATACTGGTTAACGCGTTGGTTTAGCGTTAAGAAAAAATCCTGTCGGGCAGAAGGAAATTTTAAAATGGCCGCACGGCTCATAGGTTAGGGTTTAAGGGATCGATTGGGTGATGCCATAGCCTTTGCAGGCATCGCTATCTTTCAAAGATAAGCAGAGCGTGCCAGTAAATAAGGAAACCGGACATTTATAGTTTTAAAGGCCTAACGCAGGTTTGTTTGGCGGTTAAGCTAACCGGGCAATAACGGTTTTTCCGCCCGTGGTCTTGTCACCAACTTTTACACATACCTCTGCTGAAGTTGGCAGAAACACATCAACCCGTGAGCCGAACTTGATAAAACCAAACTCCTGCCCCTGCTCAAGCGTCTGTCCTTCGGTAATGTAGCACTTTATCCTTCGGGCCAGCGCCCCGGCAATCTGACGGAATAATATTTCCGCTCCATTTTCTGTTTTCACCACCACCGTGGTTCGTTCGTTTTCTGTGCTTGACTTTGGGTGCCAGGCAACGAGGTATTTGCCTGGATGGTACCGGTAATACGAAATGGTTCCGCCTGCCGGCATGCGGTTAACGTGTACGTTAACAGGCGACATGAAAATGGAAACCTGCCTGCACTTCCGGTTCAGGTACTCCCGTTCATGAGCGTCTTCAATAACCACTACTTTTCCGTCAGCCGGGGCAAGAATGTGTTGCGGATTTTTTTCGATGGTAATGGAAGGATTACGGAAGAACTGAAGGATCAGCAGGTACACAATAAGGCTTAGTCCGATTACTGTGTTCCGGATGCCCGGATGCCCAGGAAAAAAATAATCGAATGCCCAGATGATGGCCACAATGGCTGCCAGCGAGATGAATAAAATTTTTCTTCCTTCTCTGTGAATGGTCATCTTGGTAATGTTTAGAATCCGCCCCGGTACTTGTACGTTTTAGCCACCTTGTCAATGGCTACCATGTAGGCAGCAATGCGCATCGAAACCTTGTATTCCATTGCGGTTTTGTACACGTTCTCAAAGGCATCTTTCATAATGCGGTCGCTTCTGCGGTTAACCCGCTCGGCTTCCCACTTGTAGCCTAACCGGTTTTGAACCCATTCAAAATAGGATACGGTAACCCCACCGGCATTGGCCAAAATATCTGGCACTACGGCAATCCCTTTTTCGTGAATAATGCTGTCGGCCTTGGAGGAGGTGGGTCCGTTTGCTCCTTCCACGATAAGTTTGGCCTTAATATGTGGTGCGTTAGCAGCAGTAATAACATCTTCGGTTGCGGCAGGCACCAATACGTCAACCGGCAGGGTTAAAATATCATCGCGGTTAATTTTTTCGCCCCCGGTAAATCCCGTTAACGATCCTTTATTAGCCTGGCTGTGCTTCACGGCTGCTTCAATGTCAATTCCTTTTTCATTAAAGTAGGCTGCCGAAACATCGCTGATGGCCTGCACAATCAGGCCGCGTTCGGCCAGTAGCCGGGCTGCCCACGAGCCCACGTTGCCAAAACCCTGAACGGCACAGGTAGCTTTATACGGGTTGATCTTCATTTTTTCCATAGCGGCAAGTGTGCTGACCATAACGCCCCGCCCGGTTGCTTCGGTGCGGCCGAGCGAACCACCTAACACAATAGGCTTTCCGGTAACTACGGCATTTACAGTCATGCCCTGTGTTTTGGAATACTCATCCATGAGCCAGGCCATTTCGCGCGGGCCGGTTCCCATGTCGGGAGCGGGAATATCGCGGTCGGGCCCGAAAATGTCGATCATGGCACTGGTGTACGCACGGGTTAGTCGTTCTATTTCACCGGCCGACATTTCGCGTGGGTTGCAGGTGATGCCGCCTTTGGCCCCGCCATATGGAATGTCAACCACTGCGCATTTCCAGGTCATCCAGGCTGCAAGTGCCTTTACTTCATCGAGGTTTACATGGGGATCGTAGCGGATTCCGCCTTTAGAAGGCCCCAAGATGTTGGAGTGTACCACGCGGTATCCTTCAAACACCCGGATGCTTCCATCGTCCATGGTAATCGGCAGCGATACGATAACCTGTTTGGTAGGTGATTTTAAGACGTTATATACTTCTTCTTCGAGACCCAACTTTTGTGAGGCGACATGGAATCTCGACATCATTGCCTCGAACGGATTCTCCTTGTTCGTTAATGGAGCCGGTTCTACGTATGCCATAAGGATATTAAAATTTATTGCAGCTTGAAGGAATCTGACCCATCATAATCAAATTCAGCGCGCAAAGATAAGCAAATTCCGCTCGACTGATTTTTGCACATGACGCGGCTCAAAAAACCTCTAGGTAAGCGGCAATAAAAGGAGCTGATATCAGCAGGCCATCAAACCGGTCAAGAAAACCACCGTGACCGGGCAGGCTTGAGCCTGAATCTTTTATTTCGATACTGCGCTTAAGCAGCGATTCCACCAAATCGCCAAACGTCCCTCCGATAATAATAATAAGACCGATGACCAGCCAGTCAACAATATTCAGTGTTGTAAAGTACAGGCTTAGCACAAACGTCATCACCGAAGCGAGCAATGCCCCGCCCCAGAAGCCTTCCCATGACTTTTTAGGTGAGATCCGCTCAAAGAGCTTGTGCCTGCCAAACCTGGTGCCGGCAAAATAAGCCCCGGTATCGCTTGCCCACAATATCAGCAGGGAGCCGAGTATTATTTGATAGTTGTAACGTCCGCCATCAAACACGGCATGGTTGAGCAAGGCAATGGGAACGGCCACATAAAAAATTCCCAGAAACGTAAAGGCTATATTGGTGAAGGGTTTTTTTTCTGATTTTTTGTAAAGTTTAATGAGGTAGGTAACCGAAATAAAAGGAAATAACAGGTAATAGTACCGGTAGGAAAGGGTTTGCTGTTCGATAAGAAACGACAGCACGAATACCAACATGCCGCTGATAATGCCAATGGTTTTTTGCGGAATC
>CAYNIH010000092.1:0-9641 GCA_964397115.1 uncultured Roseivirgaceae bacterium
GTGGAATAAAAAAGTTGAAGACCTTTCCAAAGGTATGGCCCAAAAGGTTCAGTTTATTTCCACCGTACTGCACGAACCCCGACTGATCATTTTGGACGAACCCTTTTCAGGATTTGACCCGGTAAACGCACAACTGATAACCGAAAACATTCTGGAACTGCGCGAAAGGGGAAGCACCATCATCTTCAGCACACACCGGATGGAAACCGTGGAGTCGTTGTGCGATAATATTGCCCTGATCAATAAATCAAAAAAAATACTGGAAGGCTCCAAGAAAGAAGTAAAGGAGCAGTTTCGTTCCAACACGTTTGTGGTAGAACACCACAACAATGCCTTTCAACTGAATGCCGACAAGTACGAAATCATCGGGCAGGTGCGGATTACTGAAAATCACCTTCAAACCACTATTCGGGCTGCCAACGGCATTAAGGGCAATCAACTGATCCGTGAATTGGTTGACCTCACCGAGGTACACCGGTTCGAAGAAAAACTGCCCACCATGGCCGATATCTTCATCAGCCTGGTAAAAGGAGAGGGCGATGAGGCTTTGAAAAAACACCTCCAGGAAATTTAACCCGACACTATCCATGAAAAAAATCTTACTCATTATACAGCGAGAATTTCTGAACCGGGTTCAAAAAAAATCATTCCTGCTTACTACTATCCTGGTACCGCTTATCTTCCCGGCAATCATTGCCCTGCTGGTAGTGCTGATGATCCGCGAAGCCGAATCGGCAAAGCCCGACACGATACAGGTTGTAGATGAAAGCGGAAAATGCACCTTTGAAAACACCAGGCGCTTTACCTTTGTGCCCCTCAGCATGCCGCTCGACCAGGCCAAACCGGTCTTTCAGCAATCGGAAAATTTCGGCCTGCTGTACATTCCCGACTTTAACCTGGAAAAACCGGAGGGCTTTGTTCTGTACACGAAAGAAAACCCGAGCATTGAAAAATCAGAAGAACTCGAACGAATAATTGAAAACAGGTTGCACGACCTGAAACTGGAAGCATTCAACATCAGCAAAGAGGTACTTAAAAACCTCAAGTCGAATATCAGCCTGAAGCAATTCAGAATTTCCAAATCCGGTGAAGAAAAATCCAGTAACTCGGGCATCCTTTACGGAGCCGGTTTTTTACTGGGCATCCTGATTTACATTTTTGTGCTGGTTTACGGCATCCAGATCATGCAGGGAGTAATTGACGAGAAAACTTCAAAAATTGTTGAAGTAATCGTTTCTTCGGTAAAGCCCTTCCAACTTATGATGGGTAAAATCATCGGCATTGCCTCAGTGGGCCTGCTCCAGTTTATCATCTGGATCGTGTTGATTACGGTATTATCATCGGGCATTATGGACTGGTTTGGCGCTAAAATGCCTCAGCAGCAGATGATGGAACAGGTGGTTCAGCAAATGGATAACGAAGAAGCGAAAGAGGCAATTGAATCGCAGAATTCAAAAATCTCCGGTTTCTTTTCACAGATGAACCAACTGCCTTTTGCGCGCATTGCGGCCGTGTTTATTTTCTATTTTCTCGGAGGCTACCTCCTGTATGGCGCATTGTTTGCAGCCGTTGGCTCAGCCGTTGATTCTATTCAGGAATCCCAGCAGTTTCAGTTTCCGATTACCCTTCCCTTGCTCATCGGCTACATGGGATTGTTTCTCTTTATACTGCGCCACCCGCACGGCCCAGTAAGTTTTTGGCTCTCCGTTATTCCGTTTACTTCACCGGTGGCCATGGTGGGTCGCATCGCCTTTGGCGTACCCGACTGGCAGTTGGCGCTTTCTATGACCTTGTTGATTGGCGGCTTTTTATTTACTACCTGGGTGGCGGGACGCATTTACCGGGTAGGTATACTAATGACCGGCACCAAGGTGAATTACAAAGTACTTGCAAAATGGTTTATGCTCAAGGGCTGAGCACGCACTAACCTTATTGTAAAACCGGATGTATTCCATCCGGTTTTTTTATCTATTTTAAACGGCCTTTACCCGGATAAATGGCCCGAAGCGAAGCATACAGCGGCAACACCAACCTGAAATGGATTGTGCTGGGGGTTTCCATACTCATCAGTATTGGCTCCATTTACTATACCGATGTGCTGGTAGATGAACTGAAGCAACGCGAGCGCCAGCAGGTTGAGTTGTTTGCCAAAGCGCTGGAGTACACCCTCAACGAACAATCCAATGAAAACATCCTGTTCGTTACTGATGAAATTATTTTCAAAAACAATTCCATACCCACCATCTGGATTACCAAAGACGGTGACTACCAGTACCGAAACATTGACATCCGCGATGACTGGCCTCCTGCCCGTAAAAAAAAGGTATTGGAAGAATCGCTGAAAGAAATGAAGGCACGGTACGATCCCATTCAAATGACCTACCGGAACGAAAACGGTGAAGTAGAAAACTACGGGTACGTGTATTACAAAAATTCGTTTCTCCTAACGCAACTCATCTACTACCCGTTTATTCAACTCTCCGTAATTGCCGTTTTTGCGTTTATCTCCTACCTGGCGTTTAACTATTCCAAAGTTGCTGAGCAAAACCAGGTATGGGTAGGCCTTGCCAAAGAAACCGCCCACCAGTTGGGCACCCCGCTTTCATCGTTAATGGCCTGGGCGGAGGTTTTGCGTGATGATCGCCATCTCAAAAACAAGGAAATCGTTGATGAACTGGAAAAAGACATCCGCAAACTTACCATAGTAACCGAACGCTTTTCCAGCATTGGCTCGGTGCCTGCTTTAAAACCCGAAAATGTGGTGGCCCTGGTAACCAACGTAGTGAACTATTTGCGTCCGCGGGTATCATCAAAGATAAAAATCGAAGTCTTTTCACTGTCCGAAAATATTCAGGCCAATGTACACGCTCCACTGTTCGAGTGGGTATTGGAAAACCTATGCAAAAATGCCGTGGACGCCATCGGCACTTCCGGAACAATCGCCATTAAAATTTTAAGAGGCAGTGAAAGCAAAGTGTACATTGATGTATCTGACACGGGCAAAGGCATTGCCCGCTCCAAAATCCCGATGGTGTTTAAACCGGGTTTCACTACCAAAAAGCGCGGCTGGGGCTTGGGCCTGGCACTGGCCAAACGAATTATTGAAAACTACCACAACGGCCGAATTTTTGTTAAGTCATCCGAAGAAAATCAAGGCACAACGTTTCGCATTACACTGAACACCACCCGGTTTTGATGGAGCTTATGCGGTGATAATTATCAGGGTAAGGAAGTTGGCAGTAAAGCCTAATCGTGCTACTTTTGCGCCTGCCTGTTAAGGCAGTAAATTCACCCTATTCAAAACATAAATCAATGGCAAATATCGGTAAGGTTACCCAGGTTATCGGCCCCGTGGTTGACGTGGCCTTTGATGAACCAGGCTCTAAAATTCCCAACATTCTTGATTCTCTCGAAGTAACAAAACCTGATGGCACCCGAATTGTTCTGGAATGCCAGCAGCACCTGGGCGAAGACCGCGTGAGGACCATCGCCATGGATGGTACCGAAGGACTTGTGCGTGGTATGAAGGTGGTGGATACCGGTATGCCCATTAAAATGCCCATTGGCGATGATATTAAAGGACGGTTGTTTAACGTAGTTGGCCAGGCTATTGATGGCCTCAAGCAGCCAAAAGGCGAGCAATCCCTCCCTATTCACCGTTCTGCGCCCGCCTATGAGGATCTTTCCACATCAGCGGAGGTTTTATTTACCGGCATTAAGGTAATTGACCTGATTGAGCCCTATGCCAAGGGCGGAAAGATTGGGCTGTTTGGCGGTGCCGGTGTAGGTAAAACCGTTTTGATACAGGAACTCATCAATAACATTGCCAAAGCTTACTCCGGGCTTTCGGTATTTGCCGGTGTGGGCGAACGTACACGCGAAGGAAACGACCTGCTGCGCGAAATGATTGAAGCAGGGATCGTAAACTATGGCCCCGAATTTTTAAAGTCGCTGCATGCCGGTGGGTGGGACCTCTCCAAGGTTTCAGAAGATTCGCTGAAAGACTCTAAAGCAACCTTCGTTTTCGGCCAGATGAACGAACCGCCAGGAGCACGTGCTCGCGTGGCCTTATCGGGATTAACCATAGCCGAATACTTCCGCGATGGCGATGGCAAAGGCAAAGGCCGCGACATTCTTTTCTTTATTGACAATATCTTCCGGTTTACTCAGGCCGGATCGGAGGTATCGGCCCTTCTGGGCCGAATGCCCTCGGCCGTGGGCTACCAGCCTACCTTGGCCACCGAAATGGGTACCATGCAGGAACGCATTACCTCTACCAAAAACGGCTCCATTACTTCAGTACAAGCCGTTTACGTACCTGCCGATGACTTAACCGACCCCGCACCAGCAACCACCTTTGCCCACCTTGACGCCACCACCGTGTTGAGCCGCAAGATTGCCGAACTCGGAATTTATCCGGCCGTTGACCCGCTTGATTCCACCTCACGGATTTTGCGTGCCGATATCGTTGGCGAAGAGCATTATAACTGCGCCCAGCGCGTTAAAGCCATTCTTCAGCGCTACAAAGAACTTCAGGATATTATCGCCATCCTGGGTATGGATGAACTGAGTGATGAAGACAAGCAGGTGGTGCACCGGGCCAGGAGGGTTCAGCGATTCCTCTCGCAGCCCTTCCATGTTGCCGAAGCATTTACCGGCCTTAAAGGCGCCTTGGTTGATATAAAAGACACCATTAAAGGGTTTAATATGATCATGGACGGAGAACTGGATCATTTACCCGAAATGGCTTTTAACCTGGTAGGTAATATTGAACAGGCTATCGAGAAAGGGGAAAAGATGATTGCTGAAGCAAAAGGCTAATAATAACGTATGCATCTTGAAATACTCACCCCCGAAAAGAAAGTATTCGAAGGCGATGTAACAATTGCCACCTTTCCGGGTGCCGATGGCTCCTTCCAGGTAATGGATAATCACGCCCCGTTAATCAGCCTGCTTAAAGAAGGTGTGGTAGAATACAAAGGCAAAGACGTTAACAACAGCCTGAAGATATCCGGAGGCGTGGTGGAAGTACTCAGCAATAAAACCATCCTGCTGGCCGATAAGGTGATTGAATAAATTTACCGCTAACAAATGAAAAGCCCCGAAAGATCCGGGGCTTTTTTGTATTCCGTCAAAGTAGTCTCAGGCAACCGACAAAAATTTATTGCCGCATTAACCATTTTACGAAAAATACAACACCGACAATCAGGGCAACTGCGCCAATAACATAAAACACATCGCCACCGATAATGAGTGATACAATGCCCACAGCCCCAAAAATGGCGGCCATCTTTAAGTCATTATCCATGCCCTGTTTCAGTTCAGTTGCCAGCGCCTTATCGCCCTCTTTAACTGCTTTGGCATAAGCCTTCAGTTGTTTTACGGCTTCCTTCCTTACTTCTTTGCGCTCTTCGCGGGTAAGGGTTAGCGGCTTTGAAGCAGTTAATGGCACCGGTACAATCGTTGGTGTTGGAGCAGGGTAAAAGGCTTCATCCGAAACGCTCGCTACCAACGTACTTTCATCCAGCGGCAATGGAACAGAAGGCTCAGTGGCAAAAGCAGTTAGTTGTTCGTTATCCTGCCCAGGCCGACTGGCAAATTTTGGTGAAGAACAGGAGGTGAACAGGGCCGCCACGCACACTAACAACAAGGTTGGTTTCATAAGGCAAAATTTTTAGTTGTCAACTACGTTTTTCTTTTAAATATCTTCTTAAAAAAACGCTTTTCAAAATCCCAGAAAAAACTGAACTGACCAAAAATAAACCCATAAATCAACAGGAAAACATTGTAAACCGGGAGTATCAGGATGTAGTACACAATGCTTGCCCATAGCGGTTTATCCCCTTCGGCAAACCAATAGGCGAACAGGGGACGCTTTATCAAAAGAACGGTTGAGCCGGTAAACGCAAAAACAATCAGTACAATTATCACCTGAAAGGCGCTGGTTAACCCCCAGCGATTTTTTAGCTTGTCAATCCAGCCGGCCATTATGTTACGAAGGTCGAAAAATACTTCCAGAAATCAGTATCCGGAAGCCGCGCATCAACTTTCAACCATTCTTTTTTTACCGGATGAATAAATGCCAATGACCGGGCGTGGAGGTTGATACTCGCATCGGTATTGGGCTGAGGAAAACCATACTTTACATCACCGCGGATCGGGCAACCCATTGAGGCCAGTTGCACCCGGATTTGGTGCGGCCTTCCGGTTACCGGGTTTACCTCCAGTAAAAAGTAACCGGCCGCTTCGCCAAGCACTGTATAGGATAATTCTGCACGCAACGCCCCGGGAGTTTCACGTACAAAGGCGGTGGTTTTGTTTTTCGACTCATCTTTTTTTAGCCAGTGTACCAGCGTGCCTTGCGGTTGGGCCGGGCGAAGGCCAACGATGGCCCAGTACGTTTTCTTTGTTTGCTTCTCGCGAAATAAAGCATTCATCCGCTCCAGTGCTTTTGACGTACGGGCAAAAACCACTACCCCGCTTACCGGCCGATCCAGGCGGTGCACCACCCCCAGAAACACCGCTCCGGGTTTAGTATACTTTTCCGTGATATAGTGTTTAGCCAACTCCACCAGGGGCGTATCGCCTGTACTATCTCCCTGCACCAGTATGCCCGAAGGTTTATTTACAACCAGCAGGTGATTGTCTTCATACAGCACCTCTAACCCGGGTTTACTCATCCTCAAAGATATCCAATACACAAAGGTTTGAACCGAATTATTTACTTTTGGTTAACCTGATTTAACCGACAAACCGATGCATCGAGTACACCTGGTTTTACTGAGTTTTGCCCTTTTTTCATGTAGCCAATCCGATAGCAAGTTAGAGGATTCGGTAAAAAAACAACTGGCCAGCGAAGAAGGCATTTTTGCGGTTGCCTTTAAAGATCTCACCACCGGTGAAACATTGCTGATCAATGAACACGAATCTTTTCATGCGGCCAGCACCATGAAAACACCGGTAATGATCGAAGTGTTTAAACAGGCTGCCGAAGGCCGGTGGAAACTGACTGACTCGGTAGAGGTTATCAATTCCTTTAAAAGCATTGCAGACGGCAGCCTGTACAGCCTTAGCCCGGAAGAAGACAGCGAAAAAAATCTTTACACCCTGGTAGGCAAAAAACGCACGGTGCATGATTTGGTGTACGACATGATTATCGTGAGCAGCAACCTGGCCACTAACATCGTAATTGAATATGTGGATGCAAAAAAAGTAACCCAAACCATGCGCGAGCTTGGCGCACCCCATATCCAGGTACTGCGCGGAGTGGAGGATATAAAGGCATATGAGCAGGGCTTGAACAATACCACCACCGCTTACGATTTACTTGTCATTTTCGAAAAAATGGCAACAGGAGAAGCCGTCAGTCAGGAGGCTTCGGAGCAAATGATCAGGATCCTGCTCGACCAGCAATTTAACGACATCATCCCCGCCTACCTGCCGAAGGAGGTGAAAGTTGCCCACAAAACCGGTTTGATTACAGGCGTCCATCACGACTCCGGCATCGTTCTACTGCCTGACGGAAGGAAGTATGTGCTGGTGCTGCTCTCCAAAGATATGACCGACATGGATGCGGGTACAACCTCGCTGGCTAAGGTTTCTAAACTGATTTATGACCACGTTACCAAGGCTACTCTTTAAATTCAGAAGTAAAATGAAAATGGATATCCGGGAAATTCTCCTGCACCATTTGCAGCCACGCCCGTGATTCGGCCATAAAGACCAGCTTTCCGTCTTTATCGCGGGCCATGTGCCGCTGTTTGGAATTGATAAATTCCTGAAGCTTTTTCGGGTCTTTGCTGCTTATCCAGCAGGCCTTGTAAATAGTTTGCGGCACAAACTGCACGGTGGCACCATATTCGTTTTTGAGCCTGAACTGAATCACTTCAAACTGCAGCGCACCCACCGTGCCCACCACCTTCTTCTTGCCGATCTCGTAGGTGAATAACTGGGCCACGCCTTCTTCCATCAGCTGCAGCAATCCCTTTTCCAGTTGCTTGCTTTTCATGGCATCCAGGTTCTCTACTTCCTTGAAAATTTCGGGCGAAAAACTGGGTATGCCGGTGTACATCAGCTTCTCCCCTTCGGTTAGCGTATCGCCAATTTTCAGGTTACCGGTATCGTAAATACCTACAATGTCGCCAGGCCAGGCTTCATCAACCGTTTCGCGATCTTGTGCCATAAAGGCTGTGGCGTTGCTAAAGCGCAGGCTTTTGTTTTGACGCACATGGAAATAATGGCTGCCTCGCTCAAACCTCCCCGAGCAAACACGCACAAAGGCAATGCGGTTGCGGTGTTTTGGGTCCATGTTGGCATGAATCTTAAAAACAAAGCCGGTAAATTTCTCTTCATCAGGCTCCACCACCCGCACGGTGGTTTCGCGGTGGATGGGCGGTGGGGCAATCCGTATAAATGTATCAAGCAGTTCTTTTACCCCAAAATTGTTTACGGCACTGCCGAAAAATACCGGGGCCACATTACCCGCCAGGTATTCGTTCACGTCAAAATCAGGGTACACGCCTTCAATCAGTTCCACATCATGCCGCAACTGCCGGGCATTGCTTTCGCCTACCAGCTCATCCAGTTGGGGTGAGTGGATATCGTTTACTTTAATTCCCTCTTCAACGGTAATCTTACTCGGAGTAAACAGGTGAATACTTTTTTCATAAAGGCTGTACACACCCCGAAACGTTTTACCCATGCTGATAGGCCAGCTTAGCGGGCGCACTTTTATGTTCAGTTTTTCTTCTACTTCATCAAGCAGTTCAAACGGATCGCGTCCTTCGCGGTCGAGTTTGTTGATAAAACAAATTACCGGGGTATTGCGCATGCGGCAAACGTCCATCAGTTTTTCCGTTTGCATCTCTACACCTTTTACGCAATCAATTACCATGATCACACTGTCCACCGCGGTCAGTGTGCGGTAGGTATCTTCGGCAAAATCCTGGTGGCCGGGGGTATCGAGCAAGTTGATTTTCACATCCTTATAGGTAAAGCCCATCACCGAAGTGGCCACCGAAATACCGCGCTGCTTTTCAATTTCCATCCAGTCGCTGCGGGCATGATCTTTTATTTTTGAAGATTTCACGGCTCCGGCTTTTTGAATGGCCCCCCCAAACAGCAGTAACTTTTCGGTTAGCGTTGTTTTTCCCGCATCCGGGTGGCTGATGATGCCGAAGGTTCTGCGTTTGCTGATTTCGCTGGAAAGATTCATGCCAAAAATTCCGCAAATCTAAGCGAATGATTTTCAAACAGACACTCCACACCATAAATTTGTCTATGCTCCGCCTAGGTTACCAACTCGCAGGTATCGTTCTATGGATGATGGCGTATCCGGCTGCCAGTCAGTTTCCAGGCAACATTGTGGAAAACTCAGGAAGCCTGTGGGACTATGAGGATGTGCCCATCACCTGGAACATGGAGGGCTCCATCCAGATGCACCTCAATGATGGTATAAACCTGCTTAAAGAATCAAAGATTTCGGCAGCTACAGGTAGTTTTTCAGAAGCCATTAGTCGCGATCAGGCACTGTGGGTTGCGTATTATTACCGCGGGGTTTGCTATAAATTAATGGAGCAGTTTGCCGAAGCCGAGAAAGACCTACTGACTGTAACTCGGTTAAGCAAGAACCAGCCCGAAGC
>CAYNIH010000093.1:0-9624 GCA_964397115.1 uncultured Roseivirgaceae bacterium
CTTTCGAACTGGTACGTGCGGTTAAACCGTAAGCGGTTCTGGCAACCTAACCTGCGTGGCGAATTATCAGAGGATAAAAAAGCCGCCTACGAAACGCTGTACCAGTGCCTGATGGTAACGGCCCAACTCATATCGCCCGTGGCCCCCTTCTTTGCCGAGTGGTTGTACAAAAACCTTTCCGACAACATCCGCAGCAAAGCCAAGCAGCACCACACTCCGTTACGGCATGAGTCGGTTCACCTTACTGATTTGGTTAAGTCAGACGCACAACTCCGGGATAACGACCTTGAGCAATCCATGGACTATGCCCAGCGCATCTGCAGCTTGGTGCACGCCTTGCGCAAGAATAGTAAAATAAAAGTTCGCACACCGTTACAAAAAATACTGTTGCCCGTGCTCGACAGTCGCTTCGCCCGGCAAATCCGCAGCGTGGAAGAAATCATCAAAGCCGAGGTAAACATCAAGGCCATCGAATACATTGACGACACCTCGGGCCTGCTAACCAAAAAAGTAAAGCCCAACTTCGCCAAACTCGGAAAGCACTATGGACCTCGCATGAAAGACGTTACCGCTGTGATCAATTCCTTCACGCAGCACGACATTCAGCTTATCGAAAAAGACGGAAAGATTGCTAAAGGTGGTTTCGATCTCGTGGCAGACGATGTGGTGATCACCTCCGAAGACATTCCGGGCTGGATGGTGGCCACCGACAATAACCTGACGGTTGCCCTGGACATTACCCTTACCGATGAACTGAAACGCGAAGGCATTGCCCGCGACTTTGTAAACCGCGTACAGAACCTGCGCAAGGATATGGGCTTTGCCGTGCTCGATAAAATAGCCATTGAAGTGGAGCGAAACGGTGAAATGCTTACTTCGGCATTAACCCAATACCGCGAGTATATTCAAAACGAAACCCAGGCACTTCGCCTTGAATTAAAAGACAACATCCAGGATGCCGCAGAAGTGGACATGGATGAATTTAAACTGAACATTAAAATCAGCCTTATCAGGTAATGAAAGCAAACAAATACTTTCTGCTGGCATTTGTCGTGATCGTAATCGACCAAACATCAAAAATGCTGGTCTTCAATAACATGGAATTGCACCAGGAAATCAACGTGCTGGGCGACTGGTTTCGGCTGCATTACCTGCTCAACCCCGGTATGGCCTTTGGCATCCGCTGGGAAAATGAATTCGGCAAACTGGCCTTAACTATTTTCCGCATAGCCGCCATGTTCGGCATCGGCTATTACCTGTGGAAAATGACCGAAAGAAATGCACACCCGGGTTTTCTCTGGTGCATGGGTCTCATCCTGGGTGGGGCAGTGGGCAACGTTATTGACAGCACCTTTTTTGGTGTGCTGCTTAACAACGCTCCGGCCGATGCACCCACCCCCTGGTTTCACGGGCAGGTGATTGACATGCTGTTCTTTCCGCTGTTTGAATTTGTGTGGCCCCAATGGGTGCCATTTGTAGGGGGCGAACACTTTTTGTTTTTCAGCCCGGTATTTAACATAGCCGACTCGTCCATTTTCATTGGCGTAGCAACCATCCTGATTATGCAGAAGCGGTTCTTCAAGCACAAGGAACCAGCCGACCATTCACTGCCCCGTTCCGCGGAAGAAAAAAAAAATGAACCGGCAATTAGCCCCACGGGTGACCCTCCGTCAACCGTTTAAATAACAATAATCCGCCAGCCTTAGTCACCATCAGGCAAATTCAGGATTCTTACTACTTTTAGGCCAATTACCAATTCTTAACCCTTAACCTTTTGTTCTGATGGCCAACCCGTTGTTTACCAAAAAGCCGATGGATGTGCTGATGAAAGAAGCCTCTGGCGAATCATCGCACGGATTGAAGCGAACGCTTGGAAAAGTTAACCTTATCGCCCTGGGCATAGGCGCTGTAATCGGTGCAGGCATTTTCGTGCTCACCGGCCAGGCGGCTGCTCAGTATGCCGGGCCTGCTGTGGCGCTCTCGTTCATTGTGTCGGCTCTGGCCTGCGGCTTTGCCGGCCTGTGTTATGCCGAATTTGCCGCGATGATTCCCATTGCCGGTAGCGCCTACACCTATGCGTACGCCACCATGGGCCGGGGGGTAGCCTGGATCATCGGGTGGGCCCTTGTACTGGAATACCTGTTTGCCGGTTCAACCGTGGCCGTGGGCTGGTCGGGCTACGTGGTGAATTTCCTCGACTCCATCGGGCTGCACATTCCTCCGGAACTGGCCAATGCTCCTTATACCTTTGATGAACACCACAACCTGGTGGCCACGGGCGCAGTATTTAACCTGCCTGCAGCATTTATTGTAACGCTTGTCAGCGTGTTGCTGTATCGAGGCATCAAAGAGTCGGCAACGTTCAACAACCTGGTGGTGCTGATTAAACTGTCGGTTATTTTTTTGTTTATCATTTTCGGCTGGCAATACATTGTAGCCGACAACTGGGTGCCCTTTGTTCCGGAAAACACCGGGACCTTCGGGCAGTATGGCGTGAGCGGAATACTCCGTGCTTCGGCCGTGATCTTTTTTGCCTACATCGGTTTCGATGCGGTATCCACCGCTGCGCAGGAAGCCAGGAATCCGCAGAAAGATATGCCATGGGGAATTTTAGGTTCGCTGTTCATCTGCACCATCGTGTACATTCTCGTTGCATTGGTAATGACCGGCATTGCGCCCTATACTGAGTTAAATACCGCTGCACCCATAGCCGTGGCGATTGATAAGGCCGGTACGGGTTTACAGTGGCTCAGTCCGTTTATAAAAATCGGTGCCATTGCCGGCTTAACTTCGGTAATCCTGGTGATGCTGATGGGGCAAACCCGCATTTTCTATTCCATGGCCAATGACGGATTATTTTTTACACCGTTTTCAAAAGTCCATTCGAAGTTCGGCACCCCGCACATTTCAACCCTGGTTACCGGAATGGTGGCCTTAATTGCTTCCGGCCTGCTTCCCATCAGCGTATTGGGCGAACTGGTTTCCATCGGCACGCTGCTGGCCTTCATTATTGTTTGTCTGGGCATACTTATCCTGAGGTACAAAAGTCCCGACCTTCCGCGGCCGTTTAAAACTCCGCTGTTCCCGGTGGTACCCATTCTCGGGGTAATCTGTTGTGGCGCGGTGATGTCGTTTCTGAATCAGCTCACCTTCATCATTTGCCTCATCTGGCTGGTGATTGGCGTGGGCATTTACTTAGTTTACGGGCGCACACATGCGCGGTACTGAATTTTGAGCCAAAAAAAGAAAGCGGGCAGATACCCGCTTTCTTCAAATTTCCATACCGCAGCAAAGCCAAGCCGCAAAGCCCACGCAAAACTTTGCGTTACGGGGATCACGGTGTTTAACCTGATTACTCCAGCCCCTTTTCCTTCATCTTCTTAAACTCACTGAACCTGCGCGCCATGGCAATGCCGAAGCCGGTCATCAGCAGCACGGTGCCGATCCACAGCACGTTTACAAACGGCTTTTCCAGTGCCTTAATCACCACCCAGTCCTTTTGCCGGCTTTCCACGCGAAGGATGAGTTCATCCGTCCGGGGTAGTACGTTGAGCAGCGTAAACTTCAGGCCCACTTCGGGTATTTCTTCGGGGATCAATCCGCCCTGCATGGCCGTGCTCAGGATGAGCACCGGCTCGGCTGTGTACTCGGTATGTTCGGCCTGAACGCGGATGCGTGCCCGCACGGCAACAAACGTTGAGTCGAGCGGGGTGCCGCTTATTTCCGTCACGCGGAATAATTCGTCAATCCGTGCCACGTAGTCGTTGGCGAAAAATTCGGAATTGCGCTTTACCGTAATTTCTTCGCGGTCGGTCCAGTCTTCTTTGGCCTCCTCCGGCATGGGGGCCGAAACGTGCGTGTACAGGTCCATGGAAACCTTGCGGTTAATATCGGGCGAGGCCATGTTTCCAAAACGGGGATTGGCCTGCACCCGCGGGTATTGTACAAACTTTACTTTACCGTTTTTCCTGAACTCAATTTCATAAAAGGTGTTTTCCGGAGATATTTCAAACTGTTCTCCTTTCGTATAAAGCTTGCTCTCGTTGAACACGATGTCGCGCCTGGCAATTACCGTGTACGGATCGGCCGTGTATTCAATGTCGCGTTTGCTGATGTAGCCTGCCTTTTTGCGCGGCTGCACCCGCTCGCCCTTGTATTCAATTTCGTAACCAAACATTTCGCGCGGCTCGTTTACAAACAGCAGCAGGTTTTCGCGGTTAAACTCTTCGCTGAGTTGCCGCGAAATGAGCATGCCTGTATTGTTGAGCGAAACCACGGTGGAATACCCCGATGAAAACATAATGCCTATCAGCATCAGGCCAACACCGATGTGTGCTACCGCTCCTCCCGATAAGGCCGGGTTATTTTTAAAAACCGACCACAAAATTTTACTGTTGGCTACCACCGTAAACACCCCGGCAAGGGTAAGCAGGATGTAGCCCGGTTTGTACACTTTACCGGCCGTGATGATGATCGCCACCAGCACGAGCGAAACAAGAACAGGATTGTACAACTCGCTGAACAACTGCTTCCGATCTATTTTTTTCCACCAGAAAAACTGCCCCACGGCCGACAACAGCCCGATGGCGATGGCAAACCACAACTGGAAGCGCGAATAAAAGCCTACCTGGTCGGCCGGAGGGGCAAGCGTTGACGTGACTCCAAAAAATTCAACCACTTTATTGAACACCGGAAACGAGGTAGGCACCAGCACCTGGAAGCCCATGAGGCACAACACTGATGCCCCGGTGAAAATCCAGAACTCCCTTGAATAAACGGAGGATTCTTTCTCAGACGAAGGTATTTCTTTCCAGCGCGCTGCAGCCAACCCAATCGCCACCAGCATGAAGAACACCATGTAGAGCAGCAACTGGCCGGAGAGGCCCAGGTCGGTAAACGAATGAACAGAAGCATCGCCCAGCACCCCGCTGCGGGTTAAGAAGGTGGAGTAAAGGATAAGGATGAAAACAGTGAGCACCAGCACCATAGAAGCCTTAAGCGCGGTTTCGCTGTTCTTGTAGGTAATCATGGTGTGGATGGAGGCAATCAGCACCAGCCAGGGAACATACACCGCATTTTCTACAGGGTCCCAGTTCCAGTAGCCGCCAAAGTTCAGTGTTTCGTACGCCCAATAGCCGCCCATTAAAATACCAAGCCCAAGTACAGCGCCCGCAAACAGCGACCAGGGCAAGGCAGGCCGCACCCAGTCGCGGTATTTTTTCAACCACAATCCGGCCACGCAAAACGAAAACGGCACCAGCGTAGCGGCAAACCCGAGAAACAGGGTAGGCGGGTGAATCACCATCCAGTAATTCTGCAGCAGCGGGTTAAGTCCCTGCCCGTCAGCCGGGATGAAATCGGGCTGCACGGTGAAGATCGGATCGGGCAGCGCCTCGCGCAGCAGGATAAATGGCGAACTGCCAATCTTCAGATCAATCATGGGCAACACCACACCCAGGATCATGGAAGCCAGAAACGCCTGCACCGCTGCAAACACGGTCATCACAGGTGCCTCCCAGAACCTGTTGGTGTGAATCAGGACAATACCCAGCACCGCCTGCCAAAACATCCAAAGCAAAAAGCTGCCCTCCTGGCCGTTCCAGAAAGTTGAAAACAGGTAGTGTGCCGGTAATTTTTTATCGGAATAGCTGTACGCATAATGATACTCAAAATAGTGATTGTAGATGATCAGAAAGAGACTGATAACAATACCGAGTACCGACAACGCATGCACATAAAATCCTGCCCTTCCGTTCATCCGCCAGTCATTGGCTAAAGCCAAATCGGCAGAAGTGGCCGCCCTGAAGTACGAAAACGAAGTGGCAATAGCTGCCACAAAAGAGGTAATGACAAAAAAATGCCCAAGGTTGCCGTTGAAGTAATGCATTTTCTAAAAGGTGCTTAGGTAGTTGGGAAGGTAATGCGCGAAGTTATAATAAATCAGCATGCGCACTTAACCCCACTTGCCACCAGAATGTTTTCAAACATTGACCGTATTTTCCTGGTATTTGGACGGGCACTTGAGCAGGATTTTCTCGGCATAGAAATTTTCGCCTTTATAGCTTCCGATAACGACCACTTTTTCCGAACGGGTAAAGTCCTGCGGCATGGGCTGGTTATAAAAAACCTTCTGCTCCTTGCCTTGGTCGTCAACCATAATAAACGAAAAAGAAACCTTGTCCTCACCGGGTTCAATACCCAGCACATTGCCCGAGGCATCCTTTTTTAACTCGCCCACCACGTGGATGGATTTGCGGTTGCCCGCTGATGCCATCTGATAGGCTTCAGAAAAAGAAACATAGGTGCTGGCATCTTCGGCCGTTGACAACAAGATGGCCACCGCTGCGGCAATGATGACGATGATAAAGATGTGTGATTTTTTCATGACCCTGGAGAATCGTTTGCAAAGATACCCAAAAGGGAGACGTCCGCCCCTATTTTTTTACTTCCCTTTCAATCCTGGAAACTTTCCTGTCCAGCAAAAACAAGTAGACAAACAACCCCGCCAGCACAATCAGGATTATTCCTACAATGACATAAATCTTTCCTTCGGTACGCAGGGTGTCGGCCATTTCAACTTCCTGTTGCGCGTATAACGTAGTAGTGAAAAACACCAACATACTTACCATTAGGTTTATCAATCGTTTCATTTTAGTCTGCTATCGTTTCCTGAATTTTTTTAATGCGCACCCGGATGTTCACCATCCACAACCCCACTAAGAACCATCCCGCTACCGCGGGGTAAAACACCCAGCGCATCCGGTTGTCAAGGTCGTACATGTTAAAGCCGGGATTGCCCCCGCTGCCCGGGTGCATGCTGCTGGTTAACCGGGGGATGATGAAGATCAAGGGTATCATCGCGGCAAACGCAAAGATGTTGTACACCGCACTGAGGCGCGCCCGTTGCTCCGGGTTATCGAGCGAACCACGCAACACAAAATAAGCGAGGTACACCAGCAAGGCAATAGCCGCACCGTTTTGTTTCGGATCGCCATGCCAGGGCGAGCCCCATGTATAGTTGGCCCACAGCATGCCGGTAAGCATGCCCAATACTCCGAAAGCCGTACCCACATGCGCAAAGGTTTCTGACTGCACATCGAGTTCCTGATCAGGATGCCGAAGGTACCGGATGGCGTAGTACACCGAACCCACGTACAGCAATACCATGCCAAACCACATGGGCACATGAAAGTACAGCGCCCGAACGGTTTCATTTAATATGTTAAGGCGCGGAACATCCATCAGCAACCCTACCGTGTGCACGTACACCAACAGAACAACCGAAACAATTTTTAGCCAGGTTTTCATTTTAACATCAACAGCCAGTAACCGGCTGATTTAGCTTCGCCAAATATACGGGAAGAGGATATACGCCAACGCACCGGCAATGCAATTAATTGCCAACAGGTTCAACAACTCATCACTACTGGTTGAGCGCTCCAGTCCGTTTAGCACGTTGCCGGTTGTTCGAACGGCCATCAGCAAAATGGCAATCACCACCGGGAAGCTGAGTACGGCCATTAACACGTTGCTGTTGTTGGCCTTTGACGCAATGCCGGAAATCAGGCTTAACGAAACCGAAAATCCGGTGGAAGTGAGCAGCAGCAACAACGCAAAAAGCAATTGGTCTTTTACCGGGTTGAAAATGAATATCGAAAACAGCAGGTAACCCAATCCTGAAATCAACAGGCCAAGCAGGCTGTTATAAATCATTTTCGAAAGGATGATGTGTTGCGGACTGGCTACAGAGTACAGGTAAATAAAAACCCCTTTGCGTTCACCAATAAAACTTTTGGCTACACTGTTCACCTCCGAAAAAAGAATAACCAGCCAGAACAAGGCCGCCCAGGTAGTTTCACTGATGGCATTTTGACGCAAGCTAAAGGTGAGGTAACAAATAAAAATCAGGCTGAACAGATAAAGGCTTAGTCCGGCCAAAACCGATTTGCGCCTCAGTTCGAGGATAAATTCTTTGTGCAGCAGGGTGAGGATAGGCTTCATGTATGAAGGAACAGGAGTCCCCAATTTCAAGCCAAAATAGCGGTTCCAGCCCATAAATTATTAGCTTTGCACTCTTTTTTAACCTGCACATGGTTTCAACTAAAAATGTTCTGGTTACCGGGGCAGCCGGCTTCATCGGGTTTCACCTTTGCAAACGGCTGGTTGGTGAGGGCTACTCGGTTACCGGCATTGACAACATGAACACGTATTATGATGTCCAACTCAAGCAATCCCGGCTGGATATTCTCTTAAACCTTCCGGGATTCAGCTTTGAAACCATTGACCTGTGCGATAAGAAGAACATCGACAGGCTTTTTTCAGAAAACAATTTTAACTACGTGGTAAACCTGGCCGCTCAGGCCGGTGTTCGCTACTCGCTTATCAATCCGTATGCCTACCTCGAAAGCAACCTCCACGGTTTTTTAAATATCCTGGAGGCCTGCCGCCATGCCCGCATTGAGCACCTGGTTTACGCTTCGTCCAGCTCGGTGTACGGAGGCAATACCAAAATGCCTTTTTCGGTTCACGATAACGTTGACCACCCCATCTCGCTGTATGCCGCTTCCAAAAAGTCGAATGAACTGATGGCCCACACCTATTCGGCTTTGTACAGGTTACCCGTTACCGGGCTTCGCTTCTTTACCGTTTACGGACCCTACGGTCGTCCGGACATGGCCTTGTTTCTTTTTACCAAAGCCATCCTCGAAGGAAAGGCCATTGAGGTATATAACAACGGAAAGATGAAACGCGACTTCACCTACATTGACGACATTGTGGAAGGCATGGTAAGGTTGTTGCCGCGCATCCCGGCACCCGATCCTTCCTGGAGCGGGCAGCAGGCCGATCCCGCGGTAAGTTTTGCCCCCTACCGCTTGTACAACATCGGCAATCACCAACCGGTCGAATTGATGCACTTTATTGATGTACTGGAACAAAAACTGCAACGCAAGGCAGTTAAAAGCTTTCTGCCCATGCAGGATGGTGATGTGCCCGAAACCTTTGCCGATGTGGATGACCTGATGCGCGATACGGGGTTTAAACCAAAAACAACCATCGAAGAAGGTATCGGAAAATTTGTAGCCTGGTATAAAGAATATTATAACATCAAGTGAAAATGGATAAAATCGGAATTATCGGATTAGGATACGTTGGTCTGCCGCTTGCGGTAGAGTTTGGAAAAGTAATGGATGTGGTGGGCTTTGACATCAATAAAGAACGCATTGGCGAACTGGCTTCCGGCTACGACCGCACCCGCGAAGTGGAGCCGCTTGAACTTAAACAGGCCTCCCGCCTCACGTACAGCCACAGCATCGCAGACCTTAAAGACGTTAACTATTTTATCGTAACGGTGCCCACTCCGGTTGATGAATACAAAAAGCCCGACCTCCGGCCGTTGATCAGCGCCAGCAAAACCGTGGGCAGTGTTTTAAAGAAAGGCGATATCGTAATCTACGAGTCAACCGTTTACCCGGGCTGCACCGAAGAAGACTGCGTTCCCGTGCTTGAAAAAGAAAGCGGGCTTAAATTTAATGTTGACTTCTTCTGTGGATACTCGCCCGAACGGATTAACCCGGGCGACAAGCAGCACCGGGTTACCACCATTAAAAAAATTACCAGCGGCAG
>CAYNIH010000094.1:0-9609 GCA_964397115.1 uncultured Roseivirgaceae bacterium
CACCAGGAGTCCATACACGTGCAGGAGCGGGTGATGAACACCATAAACCATCACGTGGGCTGATGGTTATTTGCAAATCGAATAATAAATTTAATTTCGGTTTATAATTGTCAGTGCGGATTAAGCGGTGTTGGTTATGGCTCCATTACGTTATTTGAAATTTTGTGGATTGATTTACATCGTTGTTACATGCGGGTTTGCACAGCCGCCCGACAGGTTGTATTTACTCGGACGCTTCGATCCCACAACAGATCCCCGCTTTGTAAAACCGGACGATGAGCATACGGCCGGAGCAGCCCGTAACCAGTATTTACGCAAAGAGGTTTACGAAGCCTTTACGAACATGGCTGCGGCTGCTGCCAAAGAGGGCGTTAAGTTGGTGATCATTTCGGCCACACGCAATTTTGAAGTACAAAAAAGCATATGGGAACGCAAGTGGCAAGCCGAGGCATCCATTGCGGATGAGGCCGAGCGTGCACGAAAGATACTGCTGTACTCATCCATGCCTGGCACTTCGCGCCACCATTGGGGCACCGATGTGGACCTAAACGATTTAACCAACGAGTACTTTGAGTCGGGCGAAGGCCTGAAAGTTTTTCAGTGGCTCACCGCGCATGCCCATGAGTACGGATTCTGCCAGCCCTATACCGCTAAAGCGGGCGGGCGCACCGGATACGAGGAGGAGAAATGGCATTGGAGCTACACCCCCTTGTCAATCCCTTTACTGGATGCCTATAAAGGAACAATCACCCTGAGCGACCTTTCCGGTTTTACAGGCAGTGGGGCAGTCTCGAAACTCGATGTGATTAAGAATTATGTTGACGGAGTGGCGTGCCGGTGACTACTCCTTTTTCAGGTGAACGGTCTGCGTAGGATAGGCAAACTCAATTGCCTCTTTTTCAAAGGCCTCGTAAATCCTGAAGTTCACATCCTGAACAATATCCATAAATTGTTTGTAGTCGGAACTTTGTACAAAGAATACCACTTCAAAATTTAAACTGAAGTCGCCATAGGTGGCAAAGTGAACCCGGTCGGGTGTGGTTAACGGCTCCGCAACAATGATTTGAGTGATTAAGTCGGGAATTTTTTTCAGCTTATCCAGCGGAGTGCCATAAACCACCCCAATGTTGAATATAGCCCGTCTCTGTTCCATGCGCCTGAAATTGTGCAGGCGTGAACTGGTGAGGTTGCTGTTCGAAATAATGATCTGCTCTCCGGATATGCTTTTGATACGTGTTGTTTTAATGCCGATGTACTCAACGGTTCCCCGTTTATCATCCACCACAATAAAGTCGCCCACTTCAAACGGACGGTCGAAAAAAATTACGAAGTAGTTGAACAAATCGCCCAGGATGTTTTGGGCGGCCAGGGCAATGGCAATACCGCCTATGCCCAAACCGGTAATGATGGCGGTTACATTATAGCCCAGGTTGTCGAATAAAAATACGGCACCCATTGCCCATACGGCAATGTTGATTACCACCATGATACCGGTAATCTGCTTCAGTTTGGTTTCACCGTTCTCCTGTTTCAGCACATAGGCTTCTAGCAGCTTGCGGATAATGCTGAGAATAATCCGGATAACGAAATAAACAACGACAACGGTGGCTACCGTGGAAACCAGTTTTGAAACACGTGTGGAGAGGGTAAGGTAATGGATACCCCAGTACAGAATGATAAAATTCAGGACAGGCAAACCAAACCGTTCCAGCCCGGTAATCAGGTAGTCGTCCACCTTCGTTTCGGATTTGGAGGCCAGGGCTTTAAGCCTGTTGAGCAAGGTGTTGCGGAATAAGCGAAGCAGCAGGATCCCTCCAAGAATAATCCCCGCGGCTATGAGATAATCCTGTACGCGGTTATTGAAATACACTTCATCCAAAAAATCCTTCATAAGGTGTTGAACTGCAGGAAGCAAATCTAACCATATGCAGGGGAGTGCCGAAGATTTAATAAAAATTTCTTAAACTGAACTTCCTTCCTGATAAGGAATTATCGAAATTTCTTTTTTTCAAAAACCCTCACCTTCTTATGAAAAATTTTCCCTGGAAAAAAATCCTGCTGGGCATACTGGTTGCCGGTGTTTTTGTTGTTGGCTTCTTCTACTACAAATCCGGTATCGCCACCCGCCAGCCGGTAACCTATATTAATCCGGCTTTTGCCGAGTACATTTCGAGCTATTCGGCCGGCTTACTCAGTTCGGGTTCACCGCTGCGCATCGGCTTTACCCAGGACGTTGCCGATTCATCATGGGTAGGCAAGGAAAGCCCCGCTAACCTGGTTGAATTCAGCCCTTCAGTAAAAGGAAAAATTATTTGGCTCGACAGGCGCACCCTTGAGTTTAAACCAAACGTCCGGTGGCTGTCAGGGCAACGCTATGAGGCGAGGCTAATGCTTTCAAAACTCCTTACGGTACCTTCCGACCTGAAGACCTTTAACTGGACTTTCCAGATAATTTCACAAAATGTTGAGTTATCGGTTGATAACATTAAGCCCTATGTAAAAACAGAGCTTACCCGGCAAAAAATTGAAGGCGCGCTAACCACTTCGGATTTTGCTGAGTCAGAATCCGTTGAACGGAGTATGCAGGCAATACAGGATGGTAAAAAATTAACCATAACCTGGGCGCACACCGCTGAAGGCCGGCAGCACAATTTTATAGTTGAAGACGTAGTCCGAAAAGAAACCCCCAGCAAAGTAGTGCTGACCGTTAACGGTAAAGAACTCGGTATAGACCGTACCGATGAACAGGAAGTGGAAATCCCCTCGTTAAGCGATTTTAAAGTGATGAATGTTCGCGTGGATCAGGCATCCGGCCAACACGTGGTGGTTCAGTTTTCCGATCCGCTAAACGAAAAACAAAACCTCGAAGGACTGGTAAGCCTTACCGGATTATCAGACCTCGAATTTCAAATTCAGGATAACCTGCTGCGCGTTTATCCGCCCGTGCGCCAAACCGGAACGAGCACTCTCACTATCGAAGCAGGTGTTCGGAACGTATTGAACTATAAAATGAAAGAGCCGGTAACCACCGAAGTGTTGTTCGAAGAACTTAAGCCGGCCGTTCGGTTTGTAGGGAAGGGTACCGTGTTGCCCGGCACTGACGGCCTGGTACTTCCTTTCGAAGCGGTTAACCTGAAAATGGTGGATGTGCAAATCGTAAAAATTTTCGAAAACAATATCGTTCAGTTTTTTCAGGTGAACGAAATGGACGGCAATTCCGAACTACGAAGAGTGGGTAAGCAAATAGCGCGTCAGTCTCTTTCGCTCGAAAACTCCGGTGTTTCCGATTTAGGAAGATGGAATCGGTTTACCCTCGACTTGTCAACCTTGATTACTCCCGAGCCTGGAGCCATCTATCAGGTACATCTTGGTTTTAAAAAGGCCTATTCCGTTTACAGTTGCGGGGAGGGAGAGCAGGTACCCGAAAATCTGTTCGGAGAAGAAGAAGTTGAAGAAGACGAGGATAAAGAATTCAGCTACTGGGATTCGTACGAAGAATATTATTATGGCGATGACTATGACTGGCAGGAGCGCGATAACCCCTGTCATTCGTCTTACTACAACGGAGAAAAAAACATCAGGCGCAATGTGCTGGCCAGCGACCTTGGGTTAATTGCCAAACGCGGTGGAGACGGCAACACCGTAGTGTTTGTAACCGACATTAAAACCACACAGCCGCTTGGCGGTGTAACCCTCGAACTCTACAATTTCCAGCAACAGGTTATCGGCAGTGCGTCAACCGGCTCCGATGGCAAAGCAGTGATCCCGGTACGCGAAAACCCGTTCGTGCTGGTGGCAAAGAATGGCCCGCAACGAGGTTACCTGAAACTTTCCGATGGCGAATCGCTTTCGCTCAGCAATTTTGATGTGAGCGGTGAGCGCATCAGCAAAGGCTTGAAAGGGATGATTTATGGCGAACGGGGTGTGTGGCGTCCGGGCGATTCACTGTATCTCACTTTTTTGCTGGAAGACAAACTTAACCTCGTTCCTAAAGCACATCCGGTGGTCTTTGAACTCCAAAATCCGCAAGGCCAGGTAGTTCAGCGCCTGGTGCGTTCAGCCGGTGAAAATGGCTTCTACCGGTTTGCCACAGCCACCGATGGCGATGCCCCAACGGGTACCTATACAGCCCGTGTAAAAGTGGGAGGTGCGGAGTTTACCAAACCTCTTAAAATTGAACTGGTGAAGCCGAACCGGCTGAAGATTAATCTTGATTTTGGCGTGGATAAGATCACGGCCGGCAACAACAACCTGCGAGGCAACCTCAATGTAAAGTGGCTGCATGGCGCCCCCGGCAAAAACCTGCGTGCCGAGTTTGAAGTGCTGCTCACCCGTGGTGAAACAAAATTTCAGCGCTACCCCGATTATACCTTTGAAGATCCTTCACTTGAATTTTACAGCGAAGCCCAACCCGTGTTTGACGGCTACACCGATGCCAATGGTAACGCTATCGTTAATGCCACGTTGGAGGCTACCGAGTATGCGCCCGGTGTATTGAATGCCGTATTCCGCGGTAAGGCCTTTGAAGAGAGCGGCAACTTTTCTACTGACAGATTCAGTATCCCTTATTATCCATTCACCTCGTTTACCGGCATCAGGCTGCCGGCTGGCGATAAGGCCCGGGGCATGCTGTTAACCGATACCACCCATCGCGTGGATGTGGTTACCGTTGATGCCGATGGCAAACCGGTGTCGCGCAACAGGGTAGAGGTTACCCTTTATAAATTAACCTGGAGTTGGTGGTGGGATAACACCGAAGCCAGTGCAGTGTATCGTACCTTTTCGCAAGCTCAGCAATTGAGCAGCGGCACCATTCAAACACGCAACGGTAAAGGCGAATGGAAATTTAAAGTAAAGTATCCCGACTGGGGTCGGTACCTGGTGCGTGCCTATGACCCTGAATCTGGACACAGCACAGCAAAAGTTGTTTATATCGACTGGCCCGGATGGGCAGGCCGCGCCCGCGGAGGCACCGATGCGGCTACCATGCTATCGTTTTCTTCTGATAAACCCTCTTATGCCATCGGTGAAAAAGCAAGCATCGTTATACCGGGCAGTGCACCCGGCCGTGCGCTGGTAAGCATCGAAAACGGAAGCCGCGTTATTGAAAGCTACTGGGTTGACACCAAACAGGGCGATACACCCTTTTCCTTTACGCTTACACACGATATGGCTCCGAATGTTTTCGTTCACGTCACCTTGATACAACCTCACAATCAAACGGTAAATGATTTACCAATACGGCTGTACGGGGTAATTCCCATATCGGTGGAAGATCCGCAAACACATCTGGAGCCGGTTATCGAAATGCCTGATGTGCTTGAACCGGGGCAGGAAGTGGTTATCAGGGTTTCAGAGAAGATCAAACGCAAAATGACCTACACGCTAGCCATGGTGGATGAGGGTTTGCTCGACCTGACCCGCTTTAAAACTCCTGATCCGTGGAATCAGTTCTACGCGCGCGAAGCGCTGGGGGTAAGAACGTGGGATTTGTACGACCAGGTTATCGGTTCGTTTGGAGGAAAGATCGAACGGCTGCTGGCCATTGGGGGTGACATGGAACTGATGGCTAAAGACGATGACGCCAAGGCCAACCGGTTTAAGCCTGTTGTAAAGTTCTTCGGCCCTTTTACGTTAACCGGAGGAAAGAACGAACACCGCTTTATCATGCCCAACTATATTGGGTCGGTTAAAACAATGGTGGTTGCCGGTTACGAAGGCGCCTACGGGTCGGCCGAAAAAATTGCAGCGGTGCGCAAGCCGCTCATGGTGCTGGCTACCTTGCCCAGGGTACTTGGCCCTGAAGAAAAACTGAAGCTGCCTGTAACCCTGTTCACCATGGAAAAAAACATTCGCAACGTTACAATTGACGTTAAAGCCAGCGGCCCCCTGCAGGTTAAGCAGCCATCGCAGCGGGTAACGATGACCAGCTCAGACCTGACGGTTGATTTTGATTTGGAAGTGAAGAGCGTGCTAGGCTGGGGTAAAGTGGAAGTAACGGCAACCGCGGGTAATTATACTTCGAAAGATGTCATTAGCATTGAGGTTAGAAATCCGAACCCTCCGGTAACAAAAGTCCAGGAGGCGATTATTGAAGCTGGCAAAACCTGGTCGGTTAATGCAACACCGGTGGGTATGGCAGGAACTAACTCGGCCACGCTGGAAGTCTCTACCCTTCCACCTGTTAACCTGGGCCAGCGGATGAAGTACCTGCTTAACTATCCGTATGGATGCATAGAGCAAACCACCTCTTCGGTATTTCCTCAGTTGTACCTTGATCAGGTTGTTGCATTAACTGAAAATGAGCGGGCTGCTATTCAAGCGAACATTAAGGCCGGAATTGACAGGCTTAAAACTTTTCAGCATCGTGATGGTGGCTTCGGCTATTGGCCGGGTGCTGAGGATTCCGATAGCTGGTCAACCACCTATGCCGGGCATTTTCTTGTGGAGGCTGAGCAAAAAGGATATTTCGTTCCGGGCGATATGATTAAACGATGGAAGAAATTTCAACGCAACCGTGCACAAGGCTGGCGCAAGAGCCAGGAAGCCTACAGTAGTGAATTGATTCAGGCTTACCGGTTGTATGCGCTGGCGGTTGCCGGTGATCCTGAATTGGGTGCGATGAATCGGTTGCGCGAACAATCCAACCTGCCGGTAACAGCCGCCTGGATGCTGGCCGCTGCCTATGCGCGTGCCGGCCAACCCGAAGCAGCCCGGAAACTAATTGAAAGTCTTCCTGAGGCTGTTAAGCCCTACCTGGAAATGGCCTACTCGTATGGATCCGACCTTCGCGATAAAGCTATTATTATGGAAACGCTGATATTGCTGAACGAGCGTACAAAAGCGTTTGAATTACTCAAGAATATCTCCGCATCGCTTAGCAATGCCTCGTACTGGATGAGTACACAGACTGTAGCCTGGTGTCTTAAGTCAGTAGGCGCTTATGCTTCCGCTGAAAAACGCGGAGTATTGAAATTTACCTACCAGCTCAATGGAAAAGAAATAACTGCATCTACCGATTTGCCGGTAGCGCAGGTTTCCATTCCCGTTGATGGTGCCCCACCTTCGTTGTTGAAGGTTACCAGTCAGAGTAACGGTGTGCTTTTTGCCAGGTTGATTAGTGAAGGCATTCCTGCTCGTGGCGATGAGCAGGAGGAATCAAGCAACTTAGGCATCAGTGTTAGTTATCTTGATATGAATGGCCTTGAAATCGATCCGGCACGCCTTGAGCAGGGAGCATCGTTTATGGTATCCGTAACCATCAGTAATTCTGGTGCAAGGGGCGCGTATAAAAACCTGGCCCTGGCGCAGATTTTCCCTTCAGGATGGGAAATTAACAACTTGCGCCTGGACGAAACCACCGAGCGGGCAGGTGGCGATGTGCCAACCTACCAGGATATCCGCGATGACCGCGTTTACACTTACTTTGACCTGGGAGTCGGTCAGCAGAAGACTTTCCGCACGTTGCTTACGGCAAGCTATACCGGCACTTATTATATGCCGGCTGTAAGCTGTGAAGCGATGTACGACCGCTCCGTTTACGCCAGGCGTAAAGGGCAGGTGGTTGAAGTGGTTAAACCTGAAATAGAATAACCGGTAAAGCCTTATGAAATCGGTCAGCATATCATCGTTTGTTGTTACGATTTTTCTTGTCTGGCCACCGGAAGGGTTAGCCCAATCCGGTGATGCGCAGCAAGTCATGCATTTATTTTACAAAAAGTTTGAGTGGATGAAAACGCACCGGTTTGATTCGTTAAGCCGCATGCTGGATGATAACCTGATGTACATTCACTCAAACGGATGGATGGAGACCCGGGATGATGTAATTAATGATTTAAAAACCGGTAAACTGGTTTACCGCCAGGTAACAATCAGCGAAACCTCCGTGCGGATGTATAACAACGCGGCAATTGTTACAGGTAAAGGTGTATTTAGCGGTGTTAACAGCGGTACGGAGTTCAGTTTGACTCTTTTGTTTACGGAAATTTATGTGAAGAAAAACGGGCAGTGGCTGCTGGCTTCACGCCATGCCAACCGTTTGCCTTGATGCAATGCAATGAACCGGTCAATAAAGAAAGTCGGTATAGCCGTTGCAACAACCGGGTTTTTAATCTGGTATTATTTTGCCCTGCCTGAACCGCTCTTTTTAAGACCCTACTCAACCGTTTTGGAAGATGAGCGCGGTGAACTGCTCTCAGCCGCTATTGCCCGCGATGGCCAGTGGCGGTTTCCGAAGCTTGACTCGGTGCCCCATAAATTTAAAGAAGCACTGATTTGCTTTGAAGACAAGCGGTTTTACCATCATCCCGGTGTGGACGTACTGTCGCTGGCCAGGGCTGCAAAGCAAAATATCCGTGAAGGAGCCATTGTGAGCGGAGGAAGTACCCTCACCATGCAGGTGGTCAGGTTGGCGCGTAACCGCCCGCGCACCTATTTTGAAAAACTGCAGGAGATTATTCTTGCCACGCGGCTTGAGTTGCGCTATTCAAAGGATGAAATACTCGCCCTCTATGCTTCGCACGCTCCGTTTGGTGGCAATGTAGTGGGGCTGGAGGCTGCCTGCTGGCGCTACTTTCAGCGTCCACCCGATGAGTTATCGTGGGGTGAAGCGGCCTTATTGGCGGTATTACCCAATGCGCCTGCGCTGATCCACCCGGGTAAAAACCGCGACCTGCTGTTGGCTAAACGCAACCGCTTGCTCGACCGCCTGTATCAGCTGGGTAAACTTGATGAGGTTGAACTTGACCTTGCCAAATCCGAATTGTTACCCAACCAGCCCATGCCCCTCCCTCGAATAGCCGGACATCTGCTTGACCGTACCATCCAGGAAGGCAGGGACCAAACGCGTGTCATCTCTACCCTGCGCACTGCGGTTCAGTTGCGGGTTGAACGTATTGTGCAGGATCATACCATGCGGTTAACAGCAAACCAGATCTACAATACCGCAGTTATCGTGGCCGAAGTGGAAACCGGAAATGTTTTGGCCTATGTGGGCAATACCAACGGGTCACCCGGTGAAGACCACGGCCAACAGGTTGATATCATTACCGCAAGGCGAAGTACAGGCAGCATGTTAAAACCGGTGCTTTATGCCGCCATGCTGAACGAAGGCAAGATGCTGCCAAAAACATTGCTTCCTGATGTTCCAACGATTATCAACGGATTTGCACCGAAAAATTTTTCGAAAGATTATGACGGAGCGGTTCCGGCTGATCAGGCCCTTATCCGATCACTGAATGTTCCGGCTGTACACATGTTGCAGGAATATCGCTATGAAAAGTTGTATAACCTGCTCAAACGCATGGGCATCAACTCCTTAACCTACTTGCCAGACCATTACGGATTATCGCTGATTCTGGGAGGTGCCGAGGGCACGTTATGGGAAATTGCTTCGCTTTATGCTTCGATGGCGCGGGTTTTGAATCATTATTTACAACGTTATGGTAATGTGTGGTATTCTTCTTCCGACTATCATCCCCTGCATTATGTAAAATCTTCTTCCACGGTACCCAGCGACTGGAAACAAGAATCATTTATTGGTGCAGCCGCCTTATTTCAAACATTCAATGCCCTTACTGAAGTAAACCGCCCTGATGAAGAAGTCGGCTG
>CAYNIH010000095.1:0-9590 GCA_964397115.1 uncultured Roseivirgaceae bacterium
TGCTGCCGCAGAGCAGCGGCTGATTCAACGGGTAAGACTGAACCAGAAAAGCACCAAAATCAGTTTTCCGGTAAGTTCTAGGCCTGTTAAACTGGAACTCGACCCGCAGGTTAAGCTCCTTTTTAAGGGAAACCTGACGAATTAAAAAGGCCGGCTTGGCAATTCGGCCCGATAGAATTACCTTTGCCACCCTTAAAAAGCATTGTTAACGGATATGGCAAATCACAAATCGGCAGAAAAGCGGATACGGGCTAACGAGGCCAAGCGGGTACGAAATCGTTATCAGCACAAAACCACCCGCACCATGATGAAGAAACTATTGGCTACCACCTCTAAAACCGAGGCCGAAGACCTGTTAAAAAAGGTTTCTTCCATGATCGACAAACTGGCCAAAAAGAACATCATCCATTGGAAAAAGGCTGCCAACCAGAAATCGAAACTGGCTAAAAAGGTTAGTGCCCTGAAATAACCTTTCTGATAGAAATTCATTTAGCTGACCCGGAGCAAAACTTCCGGGTCTTTTTATTTTTATGGAATGAAGAAGGAGCACACCGGATTCCTGAACATAAAAAGCTGGGCCGCAGAAGATCGCCCGCGCGAAAAACTGTTGCTCAAAGGAACCGCTGCACTCTCCGATGCCGAACTTATCGCCATCCTGCTGGGAACCGGCACCACCTCCATCAGTGCGGTTGACCTGGCCAAATCCATTTTGCAATCCGTTGGCCATAACCTGGACGACCTCGGCCGCCTTTCGGTAAAAGACCTGATGAAAATAAAGGGAATTGGCCAGGCGAAGGCCATCACCATCATCAGCGCACTTGAATTAGGAAGGAGGAGGAAAAATTCCGCCACCCCCGAAAAATCAAAAATCACCTCCTCCTCCGAGGCTTATGATCTGATTAAAGGCGACCTGATGGACAAACCACAGGAGGAGTTTTGGGTCATCTTTCTTAACCGGAATAACCGACCCATTAAAAAACAACGAATAAGCCTCGGAGGTGTACATGGCACGGTGGCCGATCCGAAAATTATTTTCAAAATGGCACTGGAGGAACTGGCCAGCGCAATTATCGTTGCCCATAATCATCCCTCCGGCAACTTAACGCCCAGCCGGCAGGATATTGACCTGACTGCCCGGTTGAAAGAAGGCAGTAAACTGCTTGAAATAACATTGACCGACCACCTGATTATTGCCGGTAAAGGCTATTACAGTTTTGCCGATGAAGGACTGTTGTAAAAAATGAAAAAAATATTCGCCATCATCCTTGTACTTATTGCCTTGGCCTCCCTGCTCTACTCCTTTCTAGGCCAAGGGAACGAAGATTATGTTGCCGGCATCGAAAAAGCACGGAAAGAAAAAGATAATTACCTGCGCGCCTCTCCGGACTCACCCTTCAAAGACAACCCCAAATCCTTTAAAGGCCTCCGGTACTTTCCGGTTAACCCGGCCTTCCGCGTTAAAGCCAGCCTGGTGCCCATTATCCCGAAAAAAATGATAGCCCTGTCAACCAGCGATGGACAGGAGAGGCAATACATCGCCTATGGCTATGCCGAATTTAAGCTGAACGAAACGCAAAACCGGTTGCTGATCCTTCAACTACCCGATATGGGCCCTAACCGCGGTAACCTGTTTCTTGCCTTTGGCGATGCCACCAGTGCCTATGAAACCTACGGTGCCGGCCGTTATCTCGACATCAAAAAAGAGAAGGGAAGTTCAACCATAACACTCGACTTCAACGAAGCCTACAATCCGTATTGCGCCTACAACGAAAACTATTCATGCCCCCTGCCGCCCAAAGAGAACCTGCTGACAATACCCATACCGGCCGGTGAAATGACCTATCGGAAATAGGCCATATTCAGGCAAAGTCTTATTTTTGAAACCATTACCCCGAATCCACTTCGGGGTAGTTTGTATTGCGCTATGACGATTTCCTACAACTGGCTTAAAGAGTATATTGATATTCCTGAAACCCCCGAAGAACTGGGACAGCTGCTTACCTCCACCGGATTAGAAGTTGAGGCCGTTGAGCGGTTCGAAACCATCAAAGGGGGGTTAGCCGGACTGGTAGTGGGTGAAGTACTTACCTGCACCAAACATCCCAATGCCGATAAACTGTCGCTCACCACAGTGGATGTGGGGCAGGCAAGTCCGCTAACCATTGTTTGCGGTGCTCCCAATGTTGCAGCCGGCCAGAAAGTTATTGTGGCCTTGCCGGGAACAACCCTTTATCCCAAACAGGGTGAACCACTCACCATCAAATCAGCCAAAATCCGTGGCGAAAAATCCGAAGGAATGATTTGTGCCGAAGATGAAATGGGGTTGAGCGACAACCACGATGGCATCCTGATACTTAACACAAAGGCCACTAACGGTACGCCTGCGGCCGAGCTGTTTAGCGTTTATTCTGATTACCGTATTGAAATCGGCCTTACCCCCAACCGGGCCGATGCTGCCTCCCACCTCGGAGTGGCCCGCGATGTTAAAGCCGCAAAAAATCGCCCGGTAAAATGGCCAGACGTTTCAGCGTTTAAAGCCGATAACAACAGCCTGCAACTGCCGGTTGAAGTAAAAAATACAAACGCCTGCCTGCGTTATTCTGCTCTTACTCTTTCTGGTGTAACGGTAACTGACTCGCCCGACTGGCTCAAGCACCGGTTGCTGGCCATCGGTCAGACTCCCATCAACAACATTGTTGACATTACCAACTATGTTTTGCACGAAACCGGCCAGCCATTGCATGCTTTTGACGTTGCCGCCATTACCGGAAATAAAGTAATTGTTCAAAACCTCCCCGAAGGAACTCCCTTTATCACGCTGGATAAAAAGGAGCGCAAACTCACCGCCTCCGATTTAATGATCTGCAACGGCAACGGCCAGCCCCTCTGCATTGGCGGAGTATTTGGTGGAATTGATTCAGGAATAACTGCCGACACCAAAAACGTATTCCTCGAAAGCGCCTGCTTCGCACCGGATTCAATTCGTAAAACCGTGATGCACCATGGCCTTAAAACCGATGCCGCCTTTCGTTTCGAACGGGGCACCGACCCAAACAACACGGTGTATGCCCTGAAACGGGCAGCCTTGCTGATAAAAGAAATTGCCGGAGGTAAGATCTCTTCCGAAGTGGTGGATAGTTACCCCAACAAAATTGCCAACAGACAAATTCAGTTAAGCGACAAAAACATCAGGCGGCTTATCGGCAAGGAAATTCCCCGAAAAGAAATTTTTGACATCCTCAATCGGCTTGACATAACCATTGAATCCGAATCAAATGACCGGTTTACCGTTTCGGTACCGCCCTACCGCGTTGACGTTCAGCAGGAGGCCGATGTAATTGAAGAAATCCTGCGCATTTACGGATTTGACCGGGTAGAACTGAGGGCTGCGGCCGCCACCGATTTCATCGCGGAGTTTCCGGTTAGCGACCCCAACAAATACAGGTGCACGATTGGCGAACTGCTTACCGCCAACGGTTTTTTCGAAATCTGGACCAACTCACTTACCAACCTCGCCTATCAGCAAAAACATAACCTTCGGTTTGCCGGAGAACCGGTGGAAATGCTTAATAAATTAAGCGAAGAACAAGGCATTTTACGGCAAACCCTGCTGTTTACCGGACTGGAGGTTTGCGCCTATAACATCAACCGCAAACAGAAAGACCTAAAGCTGTTCGAGTTTGGAAAAATTTACCGGAAGGAAAGAAACCGTTACCACGAAGAAGAACAGCTTGCCCTGTTTGTTACCGGTAACCATGAAACCGAAAACTGGCAAAACAAAACAAGAGAAGTAACCTATCACGACATAGCCCAGCAGGTACGCCAGGTGATTGAAAAGTCGGGCATTACCGAAATAGAACAAGAGGTTGTTGAAGATCAACTTTTTGAATATGGTGCCAAGTTATCCACAAACAATACACGCATTGGCAAGATCGGACTGGTAAAATCGGCTTTCCTGAAAGATTTTGGCATACGGCAATCGGTATTTTATGCCGAACTCGATTTCGCCTTGCTTTTCAAAGCGGCAAATCCTAAGTTAGTAGTTAGGGAGGTGCCCAGGTTTCCGGAAGTAAGGCGCGACTTATCGCTTGTGCTAGACAAACAAGTGAGTTTTGAAGAAGTGCGAAAGTTAATCATGGCCACTGAAAGGACGTTAATCCGACAGTTGATCGCCTTTGATGTGTATGAAGGAAAAAACCTGCCCGAAGGCAAAAAAGCCTATGCCCTCGGGTTTATCCTTCAGGACGAAACCAAAACCCTTACCGACCAGGAAATTGATTCGACCATGAACCGCCTGATGGCCGCACTGGAAAACCGGCTGGGCGCAGTAATAAGAAAATAATACCGGCCGGATGACGGCTTAATTTGAACGATAAAACACAATGGACCAGGAACTCTTAAAAACAAACCTGAACGGCTTAGAAAGGAAAATAACTGTTCTCATCAATGAACATAAGCGGTTGAAAGAAGAGATAAGAACCCTTAAGACTGAAAATCAGGAACTTAAGGCACACCTGAACAGCCGCGATGAGCAACTCAACCATTTTAAAAATCAAATTAAAATCTCTAAAATTGTAGATAATATAAGCCCGGAAGACGGAAGTGCTTCGGAATTAAAGAGAAAAGTTGACGAATACATCAGGGAGATTGATAAGTGTATTGCTTATTTAAGCCGATAGGAACCTGTAAGTACATTTAATGGAAGAACTCTCCATACGTATTAAAATAGCCGACCGCGAATACCCCATGAAGGTAAAAGCGCAGGATGAGGAAAAAGTGAGGAACGCAAGCCGGCTCATTAACGAACGGCTGAAAACTTACAACGACCAATTCGGTATTGATGATAAACAGGACTTACTGGCTATGGTAGCCTTCGACAGCCTGGTTGAAAAACTCACTGCCGATGAAGCCCGCCAGGCCAATGAACAGGCCGTCATTGAAAAAGTAAACCACCTCAATCACCTCGTTTCGCAGTCCATTCTCTGATTCGTAAACTTCCCTGCCATGCAGTGGCCTGCCGGGTTATGGTTTAACCTTAATCCGTATTGTTATGATCTTACTTGATATGCTAATTGCCGATGAGTGGCTGATTATATTCGGAACCGCATTACTCTTCACCATCCTGCTTAGTATTCTGATAAGTGCTTTACTGTACAAACGCAAAATCAGCAAGCGCCAGAAAGAACTCGACCAGAAAGCCAAACTCATTTTAAAGGAAGCTGAAATTGCTGCCGAAAACCTGAAGAAAGATAAAATACTGGAGGCCAAAGAGAAAATCCTCAAAATGAAATCCGAATTCGAGGAGGAGGCCAACCGGAAGAAAAACCAGATCATCAGCAACGAACAGAAAATCAGGCAACGCGAACAGCAGATAAACAAAGAACTGGAGCAGGTAAAGCGCAAAGAAGCTGAACTGGCCGAAATGCAGCAAACCCTTACACAACAACTCGAACAGGTGAGGAAGCGAAGGGAAGAACAGGAAAAGTTTAACCAGCAGAAAGTTCAGATCCTCGAAAACATTTCCAGGCTTACAGCCGAAGAGGCGCGCGAGCAACTGGTGGCCTCGCTGAAAGACGAGGCTCAAACCCGGGCGGCATCCTTCATCAAAGACATTATGGAGCAGGCAAAGCTCACCGCCACCAAAGAGGCCAAAAAAATTATCGTTGAAACCATCCAGCGTACCGCCACCGAACACGCCATCGAAAACTGCGTTTCGGTGTTTAACATCGAAAGCGATGACATCAAAGGAAAAATCATCGGCCGCGAAGGCCGCAACATCCGGGCACTGGAGGCAGCCACCGGTGTAGAAATCATCGTTGACGACACCCCCGAAGCCATCATCATCTCCGGGTTCGACCCGGTGCGCAGGGAAATTGCCCGGCTCTCCCTTCACCGGCTGGTGCAGGATGGGCGCATCCACCCCGCGCGCATCGAAGAAATCGTTGCGAAAACAACAAAGAACATCGAAGACGAAATTGTGGAGATTGGAGAACGGACCGTTATTGACCTGGGCATTCACGGATTGCACCCCGAACTGGTAAAAATGGTAGGCCGCATGCGATTCCGCTCGTCTTACGGCCAAAACCTGCTTCAACACTCGCGCGAAGTAGCCAACCTGTGTGCCGTAATGGCTGCCGAACTCGGCCTTAACGTAAAGCAGGCCAAGCGGGCCGGCTTGTTACACGACATCGGAAAAGTATGGCCCGAAGAACTTGAAAAACCACACGCCATAGTGGGTATGGAACTGGCACAGAAGTATAAAGAGCATCCTTCGGTTTGCAATGCCATTGGTGCCCATCACGATGAAATCGAAATGACCAGCATCATTTCGCCTATCGTTCAGGCCTGCGATGCCATCAGCGGGGCGCGACCCGGTGCAAGGCGCGAAGTGATGGAGCAATACATCAAACGCCTGAAAGACCTTGAGGAACTGGGCACCAGCTTCGATGGTGTAGAAAAATGTTATGCCATTCAAGCCGGCCGCGAGTTGCGGGTCATCCTCGATGCCGAAAAAGTAAGCGATGAACGCGCCAGCCAGTTGAGTTTTGAAATCTCGCAAAAGATTGAACGCGATATGCAGTACCCTGGCCAGATAAAAGTTACCGTTATCCGCGAAATGCGCAGTGTAGCCTATGCCAAGTAATGCTGCCACATTCTTCGAAAGAACCTTATTAAGGGGCACATTCCCAATGCCCAGTTAGCGCCTTACCCTACGGGGTGCGGCTGCTCACAGCCCCAAGTATGGTGGGTGCATCCTGCCGGCCTTTGCCCGTTGCAGTAACTCTATTTCATCAACTCAACAATTTCCCGCTCATCAATCCGGATGTCGTCCTCTCCTACTTCATCAAAAGGATGCTCAAGGTGATCCTGGATGTTATCCAGGCTTACCAGGATGAAGCTGTAAAGCACCGGCATCACGTATTCAAGGTGGGCCGAATAATCGTGGAAGGTGCTGGCGAAATACGGCCCATAAATAATGGGAAAAATGTAAATAAATACCTTGCTGTAGGCCCGCAAGGTAACGGGGGTACGGTAAGCGTGAATGATTTTTAAATTATCGAACGCAATAATCATTTTACTTACGTACTGGCTCACCCGTGAAATCTCACCACTTTGAACACCCAGGTTTCTCAGCTCCATAGTTATCCCGGAGAGCGCGGAAAACAAGTTGTAAATTTTACCTTCATTTTGTTGCCACCCATGACGGTGGGAGGAAGTGAACATACTCCGCATAACTTGCGTAAGTTCGTTCATCAGTTTGCGGGTTCGCTCAGGCAAATCATTATTCTTGGTGGTGGTCCAGTCGCGCGTGGCATAATAAATGGCAATGGCATGTCCTTTAAAATCAGATAACCGCTGTAGGGCAGTTTCCCTTCGGTTGTAAGCCGAGCCTATGGAAAAAACCACTGGGAAGACAATGGCCACCCCCACCAGCATGTCAGGAAATTTTGCGGTAAGACCAAGGTGAAAACAAACATACGTTGATGCCACCGAAAGGATGGTGACGATAATCGTTTTGTAGTTGATAATGAGAAAGAAACTTTTGAAAACACGTTTCATAGGGCAGCTTTAAAGCCACCTAATTTCAAAAAAAACCCAATATTAACAAATGATTAAGGGCAGATTAACAAATGTTTACTGTATGGCGTACATTAAATAAAGGCTATTCCTCAAGTATTTCCACCTCGACCCTGACATTCCGTTTGGCGTTTGCCCCGTGCCGGTCATAAAGGGGACGTTTGCCTCCCCAGGCTTTTATCTCTACCCGGCTCTCATTAATGCCGTTTGCCATCAGGTACTCTTTTATGGTTTCAGCCCGCTGAAACGATAAATCCTTTGCCGAACCGATGGTTTGGCGGGCGCCATCAAGAGAAAAGAAATTCATTTCAGGGCCAAGCTGCAGGATTTTTCCATGGTAATTACCGTTGGTATGCCCATGCAGGCGGATGCGGTAGTTGGGGTTTTCCTGCAGCATGGCAACCAGGCTGGTCAGTTCATACTTTGATTCGGGAAGCATGATGGCCGCATCGTTAAAAAAGTAAACATGATAAAGTGTGGCAACATCCCCGCGGTGGTAGCGAACCATATCGAACTTTACGGCAAGCGTGGTGCCCATCAGTTCAATATAAGGCTTAATGGTGTCGCGCAACGGCAACGGATAGTTAATTTCTACCTGCTGTTTGCGGTAGCCGAATACTTCGGCAATAAGGGTTAACTGGCCTGATTTTGTTTTGGGATCGGGGAGGATGAGGTATTCATTGCCTTTAACTGTAGTGATAAGCCGGTTGCGCTCAGTATCAATTACCTGAACATCGCCATCAATAACCCGGTTGTTGGTGGCATTGTATAAACTGAGAAACACCTCCGTATTTCCCAGGGTCATGACAGGATATTGTATTATTTTCTGCTCAACTTCTTCAGGATCATCCAAGGTTACAGTGTCAGCCGGGGGATTTTCCACCGGGGGAATCGGCTGAGGTGCCGGCTGTGTTATTACCTCCTTAGATTCGACCTTTACTTCGGTAGGTTTACTGCTGGTATTTTCCGCAAGCATAATATCGCCTGACACTACCCGTACCCACGCATCGCTAAACTGGCCTTTAGCCCGTACCTGTTGCATCTCAACTAACGAGGCCTTCAGGTCAGAGAAGTAACTCAGGTAAACAAAATATAGGTTCTTTTTCGAGTTAAAGCCATAACTGGCGCTATGCCCGCTGTCATTCAGCTGGTCAGTATAGCGCTTGGCATAATCCTCCCTGGTGTGAGCATAGGCAGCTACTACCACATAATAACCGGCTTTTAGTTCATTAACGGGCTGCGCAGTGGCGAGAGCAACTTGAAGCACGAGGAGCAAAATTGCCAGCGGACTGGTAAAAAAATTCATGTAAGACAGGCTTGGTTAATGTCCAATATTGATTAAAAAAAACAAGAATTTCAAGGATTTGTAATTATAAAACCCTGAAACAGAGGAATTACCCAATGTAAGGTTTTAGGTATTCGAGTAAAAAACCGGCACCATAGCCCGTTAGCTGGGCAATAGCCGAGGGGATGCTAAGCAAGGCAACGTTAAGTGACTTTGTCGTGAGCCAGGCGTCAACAGCAATGGCAGCAAAATAAATGAGGTAAAGGCTAACTCCTAGTATAAACAACACAGGGCTGACAAAAAGCCATACCGGAAGGCTGACTAAGCCCACAAGAAAAACTGCCGGAAACCAATGTACCGCTCTAACTTCACCCGGATGCGCCTTGCCAACTCGCACCCTTCCCCGGCCAAAACCCATTACCTGATGGAAAAATTGCCTGAAGGTTGTTCTGCGTTTATGAAAAACATAGGCCTCATCAATCAACACAACACGAAAGCCTGTCTTGCGCATCCGCACGCTAAGTTCAATGTCTTCAGCAAGCCGGTCGAACCGAAAGCCGCCAGTTTGAACAAAGACTTTGCGGGAAATACCCATGTTAAAACTCCGGGGTTGAAAATTCTCAGCAACCCGCTTGCTTCCGCGAATGCCTCCGGTGGTAAGCACCGATGACATGGTGTAGGCCATCGCTTGTTGAAGCGGGGTAAAATCCGGATGCCCCCGATCCGG
>CAYNIH010000096.1:0-9535 GCA_964397115.1 uncultured Roseivirgaceae bacterium
ACCGTTAACGTTAATGTTCCTAATCAGGATTATTTCTACGAACTGTATCAGCAGATTAACCTGAAGGCCATCCGCCAGTTCGATGTGGTAGTAGGGCAGGAAGTGGAAGTAAAGAACGCCTTTTACGATGCTAACCGCGATGTAAAGGCCGATTTAAGAAAATCGCACGAAGTGAAACTTGCCCAGACCGGAAAGGTGGATGTGTACGATTTGATGTTTGATCTCCTTGCAGCCGGTGACGATGAAGGGGTTGATTATGTGCTGGAACTCATCCGCCTTAGCAACACAATGGATAATGTTGATTTTTCAGACGGAAACAAAAACCTGGAAGTGGCAACGCGTACCTATTATTACGATGAAAGCGATGAAAGCAAATTCGAACAGAAGAACGTGGGCGATAAAACCATCCTTTCACTGCCTACTTTTGAAGTAACAAAGGAAGCGTTGCAGCAGAAAAACCAACCCACCCGAAAACCGGCTAACTACGATAAGGCGGCCTTGGCCAAACAGATAAAAATTTACTTTGATGCCGGTAAAAGCATCCTCAAGCCGCAGTACAACGCGCAGCTTGATGAAGTCCTTTCCCTGCTCAACAAGTATCCCGATTTAAGTGTGGAGATCTCCGGGTTTGCTTCGCAGGAAGGTACGGAGGAATTGAACCGTGAGCTTTCGAACAAGCGTGCCATTGAGGTGCTTAACTACCTGAATCACAGGGGTATTGTACGTAGGCGAATTGTTGCCAAGGGGTATGGTGCCACAAAATCGGAGGGCTCGAAAGAAGAGGGCCGTAGGGTAGAAGTAAGGATTGTGGACACCGCGTCAATGTAGTACTTTAGTTATAGGTTACTGATGGTTTTTACGGAATCAGCAACGAACTGTCGCCATAGCTCAGGAACCGGTAATTGTTTTCCAGTGCCTCCCGGTAAATTCGCTTCCAGTCGTTTCCGGTAAATGCGGCCACCAGCAGGATTAACGTGGAAGCCGGCAAATGAAAATTAGTGATGAGGCCGCGGCAAATCTTAAATGTGTAGCCGGGGTAAATGTAAATGGAGGTGGTGCCTGTAAGAGTATCTGAACCACGATTATCCATCGTTGCTAAAATAGCCTGTAAAGCTTGCTGCACCAGGGGAAGTTCTGTGTGTGGCCGGTAGGGATCGGATTGCGACACAAAAAATTCGGCTTCCGGATTGCGCATCAGGTTTACTCCATACCAGTACAAACTTTCCAATGTGCGCAGGCTGGTGGTGCCAACAGCAACCGTAAACCGGTTAGGCTGCAAAAGCGTGAGCATATTTTTACGGGTTATCACTACCTGCTCGCTATGCATGGTGTGCTGAAGGGCATCTTCGGTTTTTACGGGCTGAAATGTACCGGCACTTACATGCAGGGTAAGAAAATCGGTAGTGATATTTTTTTTCTTCAGCGAAGCGAGTACATCATCGGTAACATGCAGACCCGCTGTGGGCGCGGCTACCGCACCTTCATGAACGGAATAAACAGTTTGGTACCGTTCAAAATCAGCTTCTTGTGCCGCCCGGTTGATGTAGGGAGGCAGCGGCACAACACCAAAGGCTTCAATGATTTCGGCCAGTGTAAGGGTTGCTGGCTGCCACGAAAGTTCGGCAGTTTGGTTGATCCTATTGATGAGCCGGGCAGTAAGGGTGGCTTTGCCCCGGGTAAGCACCAGCGAATCATGTTCTTTCCAACGCTTTAGGTTGCCGATGCTGCATTGCCATAAACTTTTTGCCCTAACCTGCATGGCCTGTGCCATATCGGTGAATGGTGCCACCGGTGCAAGGAGAAAGATTTCAATTTCAGCTCCCGTAGGTTTTCGGAAGAGCAGCCGTGCGCGGATAACTTTGGTGTCGTTAAAAAAAAGGGTTGCGTTGGCGGGCAGGTAATCGGCAATAAACCGAAACGTACTGTGCTCAATTACACCCTGGCGGTACACCAGCAGTTTTGCTGCATCGCGCTGCGCCAGCGGATGCAGGGCAATCCGATGAGCCGGAAGGTCATACGTATAGTCGGTAATGCGCAGCATGAAAGGCCGCAAAGTTAAGGCTTTCGATTATTTTCTATTTTCGTGTATGGCACTTCGGGCAACTCTGCATAAAAAAGTTTTCCATTTCAACTTTGATGCGCGCACTTCGCGCGGAAGGATAAAAGACAAAACTTCCTGGTTCATTAAACTTTTTGATGACCGTACCCCCGGAGTTTTTGGCGTTGGCGAATGCGGCCCGTTGCCGGGCCTAAGTCCGGATGATGTTCCGGAATTTGAAGCGGTGCTGCAGGAGGTAATGGCCAGCCTGTTTGGCCGTTCAGCGATCTCATTTCAGGAGGTTTCCTCCCTGGTCCCGGCCGGGTATCCGTCCATCACCTTTGGAATAGAAACAGCCGTGCTGGATTTGCAGCAGGGAGGCAACCGGATATTGTTTGACACCTCCTTTACAAAAGGTAAGCCCATTCCGATTAACGGATTAGTATGGATGGGCGACTTGGATTATATGCTGCAGCAGGCTTCAATAAAAATTTCGGAAGGCTACCGCTGCATAAAGATTAAGGTGGGCGGATTGAATTTTGAAAAGGAGTGCGACATCCTCCATTACATCCGCAGGAAATATTTTCGCGAAAACATTATCCTGCGGCTGGATGCCAACGGGGCATTTAAAACCGATGAAGCATTATACAAACTCAACGAGCTTGCCCGGTTTGATATTCACTCCATCGAGCAACCCATAAAACCGGGATCGGAGATGCTGGAGGAACTTTGCAGGAAATCGCCCATTCCCATTGCGCTGGATGAAGAGTTAATCGGCAAAGAGTTAAATAAAGAGAAATTGTTGAAAAGGATAAAACCACAATTCATCATTTTAAAACCCACCTTGCACGGTGGGCTTCAGTCCTGTGCCGAGTGGATCCATCTGGCTGAGGCGGCCGGTATTGGCTGGTGGATCACTTCTGCCCTTGAATCAACCATCGGGCTGAATGCTATTGCTCAGTTTGTTTCGCGCTATCCGTTAACCCTTCATCAGGGACTGGGAACCGGTAAAATATATGAAGATAATTTTCCATCGCCTTTAGCGGTCAGTAGCGGACAATTGAGTTATAACCCATCGCAGCAGTGGGAGATAGGTACGCTTGGCTGACTATTCAGAAGGCTTCCTTTTGCCATAGGTTCCGGCAAATGAGCACCCGATTGGGTGTGCCCTGCACAGGCCGATTTCATCCACCCGGATTTTGTTTTCACTAAGAAAAAAATTAAAGGCAAGACGGCACCGTTCATTGTCGAAAAATCCGGCATACTCTTGCTCACCATGATACACCATACCGATGGTGCCGTCAAGGCTGGCTTCGCAATTTACCTGAAGCATGCGCAGCGTAAACACCAAGTCGTTGCCCTGCGGGGTAAATTCTATTGTTGCGGTAAAACCCTTGGTGTTGCTTTCGTGCAAATAGGTGCCATATAAGCTGCTGTAATCCCATTTGCCCAAATCCGTCTCTCCGCTGGTGGAATAGGCTGTATCAGCAGGGTCAGCGTGGGTTTCTGTGTTTTGTTCAGTTTTACCCCCCGACTGGCAAGCCAGGGCGGCAAGCCACATGATACTTAAGAAGCGTTTCATACGCATGCTGCTTTTATTCCGATAACTGTTCGCTCAAACTTCGGCAATGTCTTATACTTGACAAACTTATGCTGGTCGGTATCGTAGAATTGAATCATGAAAATAAAACTCATCTTGTACTGGGCAGCCCGCCTTGTGGCAGCCGTAATCATGGTACAAACGTTGTATTTCAAGTTCACCGGTGCACCCGAATCAATTGAAATTTTTACGAAAGCGGGTATGGAACCGTGGGGCCGGTATGCCACGGGAGTGGCCGAACTCATTGCCTCGGTACTTCTGCTCATTAACCCGACCGCCTGGATTGGGGCAGGTGTTGCCCTTGCCCTGATGGCTGGGGCCATCGGCATGCACCTTACCCGGTTGGGTATTGAAGTGCAGGATGATGGCGGCTTGCTGTTCGTTTATGCCTTGTTAGTTGCCGGCTGTGCACTTGGGGTGCTGTTGTTTAATAAAGAGCGGATTGCGGGTGCGATAAAATCGGTTATCGGTTAGTTTACTCCAGGGACTTCAGAAGTGGTTCAGCCTGTGCAGCAAGATCCGGGTAAGCCGCCAGGGAAGTTCGTAAGCTGGTAATCATAAAGGCCGGAACCTTTTCAGCCCGTTGCAACTTCAACTTTATTTCCATGATAATTTCAAGTGCACGGGTTTTGTCATCTCCTTCAGCCAAAGCAGCCACCTTCTTTTCCAGGTCATCCCACTCATTGTGAGGGGCAACCTTATTTACTGCAACCGAAGGGCTGGCCTGCAAACAGGCATTGTATCGGTCAATGATGGTATTCAAATCGTTACGGGTTAATGTACCATTTTCCAGTTCTCCGACAATGTCGGGGCAATCGGATAGAAATTTCTTCATGATTTTTTTGAACAACAGATTAGGCACTTCCATGCCTTGGCCGTCTTTTTTCATCAGGTAACGGCCGTCCCAAGTAATTTGATTTTCCAGCCGGTAGGCATACAGGCTTAGGTAACCTTCCTTGAGCACTTGCAACACTTGATATCCTTGATCGGTTCTCACGGTATGATGGTGCCTTCCGTCTTTGCAGAAGGCTTTTACCTGCACGATGGTGAAGAGTATCTTTTTTTGGTCCGCTCCGGTAAACTGAATTCGGTATTCTTTCCCGTAGGATATGAAGCTAACGGCACCATACAGGGTATCGCCTTTTGGCAGCACCACAAAATCAGGCTGGGCGGCAACGGGTTGCATTGCCATAATCAGCAGCAGCAAGGGAATGATTTTATGGAACATCGCCAGGTTGTTTTGTCCGAAAGATAATCATCGGAAGGAAACGCAGGTGCAATGGGTTCACTTTGTTATCGGCAGGCCGGCTGTGTTTTTCGATATTGCAATTCATTCGGTCAACTGCTTTATTTGGCATTATTTCAACGCTATGATCCAATACAATCCCAAAGCCTGGCTGTCACTAGTATTTCATTCGTATAGCCGGTTTGTGATGCGAACCCTGCTGCCCGCGTTGATTTTTATGGCCTTCTTTACGTTTGGTGTTTGCTACCTCATCCTGGAGATCATTCATCCCGATAAGGACGAGTTTACCAGCACTACCGCCCTGCATTCGCTGCTGGGTATCGTGCTGGGGTTGTTCCTGGTATTCCGCATAAACAGCGCCTACGACCGGTGGTGGGAAGGCCGCAAACTGTGGGGCAGTATGGTGAACAGTACCCGCAACTTTGCCCTGAAGCTGAACGCCTACCTGGATAAAGACGATCGAGAAAACCGGAATTGGTTTTCGAAGATGATCCCTAACTTTGTATATGCCTCGAAAGAACACCTGCGCAAGGGCGTTCAGTTATCGGAACTTGAACCTGCCGATGACCGGTTTACTGAAATCCTGAACGAGTACCAGCACAAACCCAATGCCCTTGCCGGCATGTTGTACAGCCGGGTGAATGAGTTATATAAAAAAGGTAAGTTGACCGGTGAACAGTTTTTTGTACTGGATAAGGAACTTAAAGACTTCATAGATATTATTGGTGCCTGCGAGCGGATAAAAAACACCCCCATTCCGTATTCGTACAGCATGTACATTAAGAAGTTCGTATTTACCTACATCATTACCCTTCCGTTTGGTTTTGTTACCACATTTAAGTACGTAACCATTCCGGCTGTGCTGCTGATTGCTTTTGTTCTGTTAAGCGTTGAACTGATTTCCGAGGAAATAGAAGATCCGTTTGGGCGGGATGTGAACGACCTGCCAACCGATGAACTTGCGAGAAAGATACGGGATAACATCCGCGAAATCCTGAATTAAAATTCACGCATTTATTGCTATTTCCGAGGTCGTTGTTAACTTTCTTACGTATTAAACCAAACCAGCTATGAAGAAAGTTTTACCAACACTCATGCTGCTGTTATTTGCCGTAGCGCAGATAATGGCTCAAACCCGCGAAGTAAGCGGTTCCGTTACCGACCAATCTGACGGAACGGCAATTTCAGGCGTTAACATTGTTGTTAAGGGCACAGCCATTGGCACCTCAACCGATGGCAACGGCAGGTTTGCCCTTCAGGTACCCTCCAATGCCACCACGTTGGTGGTATCGTTTGTCGGGTACGTTACCCAGGAGGTGGCCATACCGGCATCCAATACGGTAAGCGTTAGCCTGGCACCATCGGCCAGTGAATTGCAGGAAATTGTAATTGCGGTGGGTAGCCGCGGGCCTCAACGCACCATTACCGACACCCCGCTGCCGGTGGATAATCTGGCAGTAAAAGAGTTGCAAACTACCGGTCAGATAACGTTTGATAAAGCGCTGCAATACCGGGTGCCTTCCTTCAATACAGTTAACACACCGGTAAACGATGCTACTTCGCTCTTTGATCCCTACGAAATACGCAACCTTGGTCCGAGCCGTACCCTTATTCTTATAAACGGCAAGCGCAAAAACCTTACCGCACTGGTGTACACCCAAACGTCACCCGGCCGGGGCGAGACAGGAGCTGACCTTTCGGCCATCCCTACCGATGCGATTAAACGTGTTGAGATCCTCCGCGATGGCGCTTCGGCTCAATACGGTTCGGATGCCATTGCCGGTGTAATGAACGTCATTCTGAAAGATCGCTACGAAGCAACAACCATTTCAGTAAATTCGGGCGCAACCCTTAACTATGGCGGAGTGGGGTATGGCCTGAATTACAACAGCGGGGCAAACTTTGGCGACAAGGGGTTTGTTAACTACAACATCTCGTTTAACCGGCAAGAGGCCGCCATCCGGAAAGACAAAATTGATCCGGCCCGTGACTTCACCGACCTGACCGATGGCTCGCTTAATGCCCAGGCAGGTGTTAACGCTTTCCTGGCGCGATTCCCTGATGGCCTGAATAAAAACGGCACCCCTGATAATACTTCGGCTAAGTTTTTAGTGAATACGGCAATCCCGGTAGGTATAAATTCCGAAGTATATGCCAATGCAGCCTATGTTTATCGTAAAACCAAAAGTTTTGCCAACTACCGCCAGCCCTATTGGCGCATTGACCAGGGTTTGCTACACAAACGCATACCAGGTGCACCCGATTACACAGGCGATGATTACACCGGTGGCCCGAATGGTGCGGCTGTTCAGGCTGCCTTTGCAGTTGATAAAGCAGCAGGATTATATGAAGGGTACATTGGCTACCAGCCCTCGTTTGACGGAGACCTTAACGATTATAACGGTACGATTGGATTCCGTAGCAGCGACATCGGAGGATGGAAACAAGACATGAGTTTAACCGTTGGCGGCAATAAAATGCTCTTTACTGTTGACAACACCGTAAACCGTGCGTTGGTAAAAAACAGTCCCACTTCCTTTAAACCGGGAGGTTTTGCCTTTAACCACCTGGTGGGCAATGTTGACTTTTCACGGCCCATCTCCGAAAAGTTTTTCGTTGCCGTGGGTTCGGAATTCCGTTCGGAAAACTGGGAACTGATAGCCGGTGATACGGCATCGTATTCCAGCGAAGGGGCTAACAGCTTCCCCGGCTTCCAGCAGAATAACGCCATCAAAGCCAACCGGTTTAACTTTGGTGCCTATGTTGATTTGACGTGGGATATTACCGAGAACTTTCTGCTTGGCGGTACGTGGCGTTCTGAAATTTATTCAGACTTTGGTTCAGCCAATGTGTACAAAGTTACTTCGCGATATAAATTCGCAGACGCTGTAACATTACGTGGAGCAGTCTCTACCGGCTTCCGGGCACCCACCCTTCATCAGCAATACTTGTCGTTAACCCAGGCATCGTTTGTGGGTGGCGATATCGTAAATACCGGCCTGGCCAACAACTTCAGCAAAGAAGCCAGGCTGCTGGGTGTACCCAGGCTGAAAGCAGAAAAAGCGAACAACATCTCCTTCGGTATAGGCGTGAACCCCAATTCGAACTTTTCGTTTACCATTGACTATTACCAGGTTCGCATAAAAGATAGGATTATTTACAGCAACGAAGTGAGCGATTCGATTCAAGGTGTTAAAATTGATAACATCAGTTTCTTTATCAATGCCGCTGAAACAAAAACCAGCGGGTTGGACGTGGTAGCCAGCTACCGGAACCTGCCGGTTGGAAAAGGCCGCGTGGCCGTTAACCTGGCGGGTAACTATACCCTTAAAAATGAATTGGTGGGAGGCTACGAGGCATTGAACACAAATTTTGGCTATGACATTTATAACCAAACACAGGAGTCGCTGTTAACAACAAGCAGGCCGAAATACAAATTTATTCTTGGTCTTGACTGGGCAGTAGGCAAGTTCTCGGTTAACCTCAACAATACGTTATTTGGACCGACTACCTTTAACAATGCCGATTTGGATGAAAACCTTGAACTGGAGTTTAAACCCAACGTAGTTACCGACTTGGGCATAGCCTACAGTTTTACCAACCAGTTCAGCGCATCAGTAACGTTACAAAACCTGCTTAATGTATTTCCCGAGTATAAGCTGATAGCCGAAAACGCTGCCGGGGAAAGCATCCTGAACGACCCTGCCCAGGTTCGGGACCAGATTAACAACATCACGTTTAACGGCCGTTACCCGGTGGTGACCTATGATGGCTCGCAGTTCAGCCAGATGGGAACCATGTTCCTTGTTCAGTTGAATTACCGCTTTTAACGTTGCCGTTCAACACCAAACTAAAAGGGCTGCCTCATCCGGGCGGCCTTTTTTAGTCAGAATAAAGCGGTGACAATAAAATAAACGATAATCAGCAGCACGAGGATGCCATACATAATTAAATCCACCCGAATATACGGTTTGTATTCGTTGTAGAGATTCTTTAGTTTCCTGAACATGGTACAAAAATCAATATTCTTTCAAAAGGAGGCAATTGGTAACCATGCAGTCAGTTATTGTTACGAATTGAAATATAATAAGGGCTCTGTTATTTTAAGGCCTTCGGCCTGATTCATACATTCAACTTTTACTACAAAAAGTTGCTTTTAAACAATTCGTGTTGAATATTTCATTTTGCAATGAAGTATTCAGTTTATTCGCTGGTCATCCTGCTGGTATCAACTACAGTTTCGGCACAAGAGGTGCTGGAAAACAATCCGCCCTCACTGAAGTGGAATAAAATTGTCACTCCTAATTTTCGGGTGCTGTACCCGCCCGGATTTGAAGTGGAGGCTAATCGGATGGCCAATACGCTTGAGCATATCCGGTTGCCCGAATCGGCTTCGTTGACCAGGCCTCCGCACAGGTTTACGGTTATCATGCAAAATCAAACAGCCATTTCAAACGGGTTTGTCAGCCTGTTGCCCAGGCGATCGGAATTTTTTACCATGCCCCCGCAGGATTACAATTTTACGGGAACGGTTGACTGGCTCAATCAACTGGCTGTACATGAATATCGCCACATGGTTCAGTACGACAGATCCCGTACCGGGTTAAGCAAGTGGCTTTACTATGCCTTCGGTCCGGCAACCCTTGCCGGA
>CAYNIH010000097.1:0-9424 GCA_964397115.1 uncultured Roseivirgaceae bacterium
TTATGGGTATGGTGAGCGCATCCGCATTCACAACCGGGTGGAAATTGTTTACCAGGATGCGGGCCATTTGCTGGGTTCAGCAATAACCGAAGTATTTGTTGCCGGAGATTCGCAGACTAAAAAACTGGTTTTTTCCGGTGACATCGGCCGGGAAACCAGCGCCATGCTGCACGCTCCTGCAGCGATCACCCAAGCCGATGTATTGATTGTGGAATCCACCTACGGCAATAAAGCTAACCCGTACGATGATCCAACGGATGATTTCACCCGCATTGCCAACGAAACCTTTAATCGCAGAGGTGTGCTGCTCATCCCGGCATTTGCCGTAGGACGAACCCAGGGTATTCTATACTACTTGCGTCAGTTGATGAAGGAGGATAAAATTCCGGACGTACCGGTTTATGTTGACAGCCCAATGGCCATTTCGGCCACGTATTTGTTTTTCAAGCACCGCCAGTTTCTGAAGGAAGAGTTTAAACTCCAGGAATTTGCCCGCGAGGTTGAAACCAATATGCTGGTATTTGTTCGTTCAAACGAACACTCCAAAGCGTTGAATGAAATCAGGAAAAACGCCATCATCATTTCTTCTAGCGGCATGCTAACAGGCGGGCGCATCCTTCACCATTTGTATCACCGGTTGCCGCGTGAGCAGGACACGGTGTTGTTGGCCGGCTTTCAGGCCGAAGGCACACGGGGAAGGCGCCTGCTGGATGGTGAAAAGATTATCAGGATTTTTGGCGAACAAGTTCCGGTAAAATGCAAACTGGAATACATCAGCTCGATGAGCGGCCATGCCGATAAGGGGGAGTTGTTCCGGTGGTTAACGAATTTTAAGGATAGTCCGAAAATCACATTTACTACTCACGGAGAAGGGGCCGACCTGTATGCATACGCAAAGAAAATTCAGGAAACTTTTGGCTGGAAGGTTACCGTGCCCAAATACCTGGAGAGCTTCGAGGTGTTTCAGGGAATATAAACCACTTTTTACTTCTCCGTTATCTAAGTGTTGCTGGCGGATTAATTTTTGATATGGCCTGCGCGGTGATTAGGCGCTTTTAACGATTCCCTTTTGCGGATGAATCTTTACTTCAAAAAACTGGGTGGCAAATGCGGTTAACCGGTTGCCGATAAATCGGGCTTCGGCTTCGGAGGGATAAAATACGGTAAGTTCCAGCACGCCCATGATAAAGTTTTTATGTTGTGAGAACTGCTTCACCCATTTTCTAAAGGCATCCGCCCACTCGCGGCAGTACCGTTCGTAGGGTTCCTCCCCGGAGAAGATAAATTCCAATTGGTTGTCGTGATAGTAACGGAACCGGAATATGCCTGCAAGGATAATGTAAAAATCCTGAAGCTTGCTAAAATCGGTGGTTTGATGTTGCTCAATGCGGTTTACGGTTTCATCAACCAGGCCCAGCGGGTTATGCTGCAGCAAGTATTGCACTTTTACATAGTCAACCAGGTAATTAAGGAGGGAATCCGCCAGAGAAAGTTGTGCCTGTTCGAGAACATAATTCTTATCGAGCGGAAAGAACTTGCGCACCACGGGCGTAAGGGTTTTACAAAGGTAGAAATTATTTTCTAACCGGTGCGTGGCATTCCGTGCCCGTTAGGCTCAACGTTTTACAAAGCGATGCTTGCCGGCCAGTAAATCTTTTTCCACAGATGATCCGCTGCTGGAAAAGAAAGTTGCCTGTTGCGCAGGTCCCCGCAGCACCCAATCTGACTCACGCTTCCATCCTTCTATTACGGCCAGGGTGGAGCTGGCTCCCTTTATGGTAATCACCACATCGGCCGGGGTGACAGGCACAAATTCATCGGCAAAGGCGGTTAAGTTTTTAAATGAAAGGTTACCTAAATACAGTTCAACCGACTTTTTTTCTGCCGGGACACCGTCAACCAGCCAAACTGTATCCTGTTTTTGCAACGTAAAACTTGAATCGGCAGGGTAACGAAAGGAGATAGCGTTGATCAGGTTGCGCGGAATCCGGAGAAAGGTGCGGTCACGCCAGTGGTTAATGGGTTGATTAAACATGCTTTCGAAGTATCCTGTTACTGCGTACACCGCTTCTTCATCGTTTAACCGCACATAGGTATAGGCGTTGCCGCCATACATGCTGCCAGCGCCCTGGCTGTATCCCGACTTTCCGATGTGGAGGTCGGCTTGTTTGCGGTTGCCATAATAAACCGATACCAGCGTTGACTGATCGCCCACGTTATAGCTATTCCACTTATCTTTTTTGCGGCTTATTTCGCGGTCGGGTTCAATCTTTTGCAACGTGCCTAAGGCTCCTTTTATAGTGGCAGCATCGGCACTGAATTTTTTGCCATCTTTTTCAGCAACCCACTGGTTTGCTTCGCGGGTGATGCGAATGGGTTGGTTGTGGGCGTTGGCGGGTAGAATATTCAGTGCGGTGATGCTGGCCGTATCCAGTGTGAGCAGGTTTTTGCGAAGGTTCGATTCCAACCGCGGTGAGCGGAAGATTTTTGAAAGGGCAAACAGACCGGTTAGCGAAAGTAAAATGATAATCAGTGCTTTGTTATTGAGCTTGTTCATAGGTTAAACTCATTCGTTGTAAACGTTTGATTCGGTTTTGATGGAAGCGCAAAAGCCCGTAGGCAACTACCAGGATAAGCGGCAGGGCGAAGTTGAGGTATTTTATAATGGTTTTGGTGGTGTCATCCAGTTCAACAATGGGCCGCGAGGTAACGCCTTTGGTGCGCAACGAAATTAAACCGGTGTCATCCGATAGCCAGTCCACTGCATTTGCCAACAAGTTTACATTATCGGGCTGAAGCCTCCGGGCGTACTGCCCGGCACCGTTAACCGGAAAATCGCCATCGGCAATAACTACCATGCGGGTTGCCGTATTGCCCCCGAATTTTCCTTCCAGCGCTGCGCCCATAACGATGGCGCGCTCGGGCAGGTCGGCTTCTGTCCATTGCTTCTGCACGTCAAAGAACTGGGGTGCCTGAAAAGTTGCTGACTTATCAGAGGAGTAGATCAGCGGAATGAATCGGGTAGTGGTATCACCCGTGAATTTTATGGAGCTTACAAACTCGAAAATAACATTTTCCAGTCCGGTTGTTACAGGATGATTGGCAAATTTACCTGCGATGGGCAGATACGGAAAAGCGATTTGCGTTTGCAGGGTAAAAAAGCCTTGCTGTTGCTGCAGGGTAACTGCGCCACATTGGGCATCGGCAACAAAAGTGGGTTCCACGTCAAGTCCTTTTTGCTTAAGCCAAGCCTCCAGCCCGGTGGTGTGGTCGGTGCCATAGGCTGTTTGGAGGTTTCCTTCAACCCGATTAAGGGCGATGGCCAGTTTTCCTCCACGCGCCATAAAGTTATCCAATTGGTTCAGGTGGCTGGTTGGCAGGCTGTCCTGTGGCCTGATGATAACCAGGGTTTCTATGTCGGAAGGAATTTCTGTTGAATCGGTCAGGGTGATTTCGGTTGTATTGTAGAGCACCTGAAGTTGCTGGTTAAGCTGTTGCATTTCATACAGGGTAGGTTCGCCATGTCCAGCTAAAAAACCGATGGTAGGCTTTTCAACAACAGAGATTTTTTTTATGGCGGTGGACAAGGCATATTCCATGGCAGTACCCGGCTGAATTACCGGGATCACCTCCTGCTTGTCGTTTAGTGAAACAAGGGCTCCCAGAAATGCCTTTTGCTGTTTGATCTGATCTTTCTCGCGCACATTAATCATTACCGGTTGTATACCTTGCTGCAAGGCCTCGCTTTCGTATGTTTCTTTTTCGTTTGGGTTAATGAACTCGTATTGGACCTTTCCATCGGAATTAGCCGCGTATTCGATAAGCAATTCCTGGAAATCGTTACGCGTTTTTGCAATGGCGGGTGGCAAGTTGGCCGAAAAATAGGCTCTCACGGTTACGGGCTCGCCCAGGTCGTTCAAAATATCGCGTGTGGCAGTGCTTAGCGTATATTGCTTGCCTTCGCTAAGGTCTAACCGCAGGTGAAATTCGTTCGACAGGAGGTTGACTACCAGCACAATTGCCAGAATAAGGGAAACCGAAATGTAAACCTTCTTCATACTTACCCGATGGTTCTTTTGGTTAACGACAATTCTGAAAGGAACAGTCCAACAAATACTATGGATAAAAAGTAGATCAGGTCGCGGGTATCCAGCACGCCCCGCGAAATGCTTTCAAAATGGTCAGATAATGAGAGGGTGTTAAACACCTGGGCCATCAGGCCCGATGTGCTTGCGGCCAGGACTTCAAATAACAGATGAAAGAACAGACCAATCAGCAGCGCCAGCAGAAATGCGACAATCTGGTTGCTGGTTATGCTGCTGGTGTAAAGCCCGATGCTGATGTACGATGCGCTCATTAGCAACAGACCAAAGTAACCGCTCACTATTTGGCCGGTATCTATGTTGCCAATGTTGGCCAGTGTGATAACGTACGGAAAGGTGAAAGCCAGCGCGATGGCGATGAGCAGCAGGGTAGATAGAAATTTTCCGATTACCACCTGGCGGTCGGTTACGGCTTTGGTAAGTAACAATTCAAGCGTTCCGGTTTTCTTTTCTTCGGCCAGCAGCCGCATGGTAAGGGCCGGGATAAAAAAGAATAAAGTCCAGAAGGCGACACCAAAAAACGGTTGCAGGCTGGCTTGTCCGATAAAAAATATATCAGAACCTCCGTAAAGCCAGGTAAAAAATCCGCTGAATCCGAGAAACAGGATCAGCAGGATGTAGGCAATCAGCGAATCGAAGAAGGAGTTAAGCTCCCGTTTCGTAATAACCCAAATGGCGTGCATATCAATTCATGGTTAAGTTCCTGAAGATGTCTTCCAGCCGCGTTTCAATAGGGGTAAGTTCGGTAAGCACCCAGTTTTTCTGTACGCAAAGCCTGAACACCTCGCGTTTACAGGATGCCCCGGTTTGTGCGTGCACTTCAAACCGGTTCAGGTTTTTGTCGATGAGGACAACCCGATCGGTATTGGGCAGGCGGTTTAATTCATGCTGGATGGCATCGGGCTGTGCCTCTTCGATGCACACTTTAAGAATTTCCTTTCCTTCGGCCTGTTTGCGCAGGTTTTCGGCAGAGCCATCGGCAACAATTTTACCTTTGTTAATAATGAGGATGCGGTCGCAGGTGGCTTCTACTTCAGGAAGGATGTGAGTACTCAATATCACAGTCTTTTCTTTGCCCAGATCCCTTATAAGTTTACGGATTTCCACGATCTGGTTCGGGTCCAGCCCGGTGGTGGGCTCATCGAGGATTAAAATCTCGGGATCGTGGATCATGGCTTGTGCCAATCCTACCCGCTGACGGTAACCTTTGGAGAGTTCACCTATCTTTTTATGCTTTTCCGCATTCAGGCCACATACATTTACCATTCTTCTGATACGTTCCGGTATGGAAGCCCGGTCAACGCCCTGCAGGGCTGCGCAAAACTCCAGGTAGTCAATCACAGCCATGTCGGGGTAAAGGGGGTTGTTTTCCGGCAGATAGCCGATGTGTTTTTTTATTTCATCCCTATTCTTGCTCACCGATTTGTCGCCAATGTAAATCTCGCCCTCGCCAATGCCCAGGTAGCCGGTGATCATTTTCATGGTGGTGCTCTTGCCGGCTCCGTTGGGGCCGAGAAACCCCAGAATTTCACCAGTTTTTACTTCGAAGGAGATCGCGTCAACTGCCCGTTGTGAGCCGTAATGCTTCGACAGGTTTTCAATTCGAATGTTCATGAACACCGCGGTTTTTTAGGACCAACTTTATTTTTGTAATTATCGGTTAGGATCAAACCGTTTTTTTTGACGGGTGCAAAAATAATTTTTTTAAGAAAAAATAAAAGTCCGAAAAAGTTAAGGGTTATTCCTTAACCTGAATATCAGAGATGTAGAAGTTGGGCTGGATCTAAGTACCAAAACTCTCGGCACGGGCACGGTTAAGGTACGATTCAAATTCAATTGGCGCATCGGCACTGTCGAGCAGGCAGCCCTCCGGAATGGGCGGGTAAATCTCGGCATAGGTTTTCACCATGTTCATAAACACCCTACGGTACACGTGGGTGCGGTTTATTTCTTCCGGCCTGCTTAATCCGGCACAGGAGAGCAGTTCCACAAAACTTCCCACGGTGTGTTTATGGTAATTGGCTACGCGCTGTTTTTTATCTTCTACCACCAGCCCCTTGGTATAGTAAGGATCTTGCGTGGCTACCCCGGTAGGGCATGTGTTTTTATTGCACTCCAGGGCCTGAATGCAACCCAGGGCCATCATCATGGCGCGCGCGCAATTCGTAAAGTCGGCCCCTAAGGCCATCGCGCGAACAATATGGAAGCCGGTGAGGATTTTTCCTGAGCAATCAATCTTGATGTGTTCGCGGATGCCGAATCCGCGCAAAGCATCATCAACAAACGCAATGGCATCCAGCAACGGCATGCCCACAAAGTTCGAAAATTCAGGAGGCGCTGCGCCCGTTCCGCCTTCTCCGCCATCAACGGTGATGAAATCGGGGTAAGTGTCCAGTTGCACCATGGCTTTGCAAATACCAAGAAATTCACTTTTTCTGCCGATGCAAAGTTTAAAGCCAACGGGTTTGCCTTCTGAGAGGTCGCGCAGTTGCTTTACAAACTCAATCAGCCCGATGGGTGTGCTGAATGCGGTGTGATAGGGGGGTGAAAAAACGGTGGTGCCCGGCTTCACGCCCCGAATGGCGGCAATTTCAGGCGTGTTTTTTTTTGCGGGCAATATGCCCCCATGCCCCGGCTTGGCGCCTTGCGATAGTTTGATTTCGATCATCTTTACTTCGGGTCGCAGTGCATTTTTTTGAAATGCTTCGGGCGAAAAATTTCCGGCTTCATCGCGGGCGCCAAAGTATCCGGTGCCGATCTGCCAGATGATGTCTCCGCCATATTTCAGGTGGTGCGGGCTGATGCCCCCTTCACCGGTGTTGTGGGCGAAGCCGCCTATTTTGGCGCCTGCGTTCAGCGCTTCAACGGCATTGCCGCTTAGCGAGCCGAAGCTCATGGCCGAAATGTTCATCACACTGGCATCGTAAGGTTGTTTGCAATCTTTATTCCCCACCCGCACCCGCGGGTGATGATCCAGTTTGTTGTGATCCAGCGGGTTAACCGAATGGGTCATCCACTCATAGCCTTCGGCATACACATTTAATTGGGTGCCAAATGGAATCGTATCAATTTGTTTTTTGGCGCGCTGGTAAATTACCGAGCGTTCAATCCGGTTAATGGGCGCGCCATCGGTGTCGGACTCCACAAAGTATTGTTGAATCTTGGGGCGCATGTCTTCAAACACATACCGCAACCGTCCCAGCAACGGAAAGTTACGCCTGATGGCCTGGCGTTTCTGGATCATGTCGGCCACGCCCATGTAAATCAATGGAAGGACAATCACGAACAGCAGCAGCACGTCAATCCAGAAATAACTCCAAACCAGCAGCAGCGTTGTGATCAGGATACTGGCGATAATAAAGATTTTTCTCATAGAAGAGGGTAGGGTAAGGTAACAGTGAACAAGTTAACCGGTACATTGGAAAACAGCAAGAGTGTGCCTATTTTTCAAAAGAAATTGGCGGTGTTCTATGATTAAAAAAATTATACTTGGATTACTGGTTTTGCTGGCTCTTATGCAGTTTATCCGGCCTCCTCGCAATAATTCGAATGGAATTTCAGAAAATGATATTTCAAAGCAGTACGGTATTCCGGAGGCGGTTCACTCTCTTTTTACCCAGAAGTGCTATGATTGCCACAGTAACCATACGCGGTACCCCTGGTACAGTAACATTCAGCCCTTAGGCTGGTGGATGTACCTTCACATTCAGGACGGTAAAAAAGAATTGAATTTCTCCGATTTTAAAAACTATTCTGAAAAAAGGGCGGCTCACAAGCTGGAAGAAATTGTTGAAGTGATTAGGGAAAAAGAAATGCCGTTGAAACCCTATGTATGGGCACACCCGCAATCACAAATAACCAGCCAGGAAGAACAAGCAATTGTCAATTGGATCGCTTCGCTGGGAATAGCGGGGGACGAAAAGTTGCCGTAGCTAATTATACCGGATAAAGGAAGGCTTCTTAATAAAACCCGAAGTATATTTTACCTGAAGGTTGGAGGTTAGGGTGATTCTAAAATTGGAGATATCCTCCGTAACAACCGGAAAATAGTAAAATCTCAATTCTATGGTTCCGAATACCAGGTTTTCATTTCGGGTGCGAATGCCCCCGCCCAGGCTAAAGTATGCCTGTTGCCGGAAGAGGTTTTGATTTTTAGGTGCAATCATGGCCATGTCGGCAAAAAGGAGCGGGGCAAAGCGAAAGCCCAATACGGTAAGAGGCGTAAACAACACGCTTTCGGCATGAAGGCCGAGCCGCTTATTGCCAAGCAGGCTGTCGGCAGGGAAACGCCTCAGACCGAACTCGCTGTTGATGCGAAGGGGCTGAATATCGGTTTGATTAATGATGGCCGAATAGGCAATATTCAGTGAGTGCCGCATTTTGAAACGTTGAAGTTCAATAATCCGGCTGAACAACGAGGCGCTGGCCACTACCGCCACATCTTCGGGCTCATTATTAAAATAAAATCCACCCATGCCGGCAGAAAGGGTGGTGAAGTCACCATTATTTCGGACAAAAGATTTAACAATCTCAGCGCCAACGTAAGGACGGGTGCGGTTAAATTGCTTCACTGACCCGGCAACCAGCGTAAGTTGCCTGCCATAGGGTACGTCTTCTGTACGGCCAAAGCCATAGATGTACCGGGTTTTGTAAAAATTTTGATTGAAAAAGGAGACCTCGCCCAGTATAAACGATTGATCATTATAAATCGGGTTAAACTCTTCAATGGATTGTTGAGGGCGTTGGCTGAAATGCTGGTTAAACGAACGCAACGCAATAAAATGACGGTTGCGGTTCGTGGTACGATGGCGTATGCCGATATTATAACCCACCCAAAAATCGCGGATACCATACTGGTAATCCCGAAAATCGGCAGCGCTTTTATTGAATGCATTAACCGACCAGTTGTAACTCAACTCCACTCCTCCCGCCATACGGGTATAGGGCGAAACCAACGGCCGGTCAAACCGCAGGTATACCGCATTTTCGTTTTCAAGTCCCAGGCTTGCACCGTTGTCGATTTGCGTGTAGGATAATGTAGCGTTGATTAGGCTTCCGGCCACGCTGTTTTTTGAATATAGAAACTGGTAGCCAAGTGCGGGTTCGCGGTCGGTATCGTACAGGCCATTAAATTCCAGTCGTTGCCCCATACCCGCCAGGTTAGCATCGTAAATACCAAAGCGATACCGGTTGACCGAAGAAGGCGTGAAGCTTCCGCCCAGACTAAACACATCGCGGGTTATAACAATAACATCCACCGAATCGCGGTTTTTTCGCACCGGACGCACCAAAATGGTGGCATCCAGAATAAAATCCAGGTC
>CAYNIH010000098.1:0-9420 GCA_964397115.1 uncultured Roseivirgaceae bacterium
AAATTTTCAGTCCTACTTTTTTCAACGCAGCCGCGAGTTTCTCTCCCATCGGATGGTCATATACCGGGTTGCAGTTATAAAAGATAACACCGGCAATATTTCCCTGGTCGGCCTGGTTGATGAAATCCGCCATGGCTTCATCATTGCCTTGCCGGTAATTAACCGGAAGGTGCGGTAAAATGGTTGTGCCGTAATTACCCAGCATATCGTTAATGGCATTTACGATAACCTGCACTGACTTATCGTTAGAACCGGCTACAACCAACGATTTGCCGCGGTTTTCCCACAACTCGTCAGCAGCTTTTGCCAGGTAGGGTTTTTCTACGCCACCGGTAAGGGCACTACGGCCGGCTTTGGCGGCAATGAGGTTATAGAGTTGAACCAGCACGGCACCTTCTTCGGAAGGTTTTATCTGAACCCGGTGGTCGGCATTGGCACCGGTAAGGGTCATGCCCGCCTCAAAATGGTAATGACGTGACATGTCGCGCTTTTCTTCGCTCACTTCGCGTGTCAACGCATATTGCTTCGTAAATTCTATGGGCGACAGCCAGGTGCAAAGAAAATCGGCAGCCACACTTACGATGACATTGGCTTTGCTGAAATCATAGGACGGAATCATTGCCTGGCCGAATGATTCTTCGTTGGCCTTGAGCATGCCGTACATTGAAACCTGATCGTACTGAATATGTTGGGTCGCAGGGTATGCGACTTTGAATTTTTCAATAACTGCTTTGGTAGACGGACTAAGCACCGAGTTGCTCACAATGGCGATTTTTCCTCCGCTTACCCGGATGGCCCCCAGTTTATCCATTACCATCTGGTCAAGCACTTCCCATGAGGCATTTTTTGTTTCGCCCACGCGCGGACCGCGCAAACGGGAGTTATCGTAAAGCGATAACACGGAGGCTTCAACCTGTGCACTGGTTCCCCCTTTGGTAACACCCGAAAGCTTGTTACCATCCACTTTAATCGGCCTTCCCTCCCGCACTTTCACCACAATGCTGCAATAGTCGCCACCGTTGGTATAGGTTGACGCGTAGTAATTAGGCAGGCTCGGATCGACATCAAGGGGTTTGTCAACATAGGGAATGGCTTTGCGCACAGGCGCTTCGCAGGCGGCCAGCGATACTGCCGCCACGCCAAAACCCATCATCTTTAAGAAGTCCCTGCGACTATGGCCCAGGTCCTCTTCGGGTGCCGGGGGCTGGCCAAACTCGCTGTGCGCATGCTTAACGAATTCGGGCGCATTGCTCAGTTCATCAAGACCCTTCCAATATACCTTCGTAGCTTTTTCTTCCATTGTGTATCAAGAAGCGTTAAAAACGTAGATTCTTAAATTTTAAAATAATTTATCAGTAATGACACTTAGCACATTCCAATCCGCCAATATCTTCTACTTTCATCGGTTGTTTGCTGGCCGCGTTGTGCAGTTCAACCAGTTTGTCGTAATAGGCATTGCCTTTGGAATTCACATCGGTTTTCCGGTGGCAGTCAATACACCAACCCATGGTCAGGAGAGAATATTGTTTTACCACATCCATGGTTTCGATAGGGCCATGGCAGGTTTGGCATTCAATGCCCCCAACCACCACGTGCTGGGCATGGTTAAAATAGGCCAGGTCGGGAAGGTTATGAATACGAACCCATTCAATGGGTTTCTGGTTGGGACCGTAGGTTTTGGTTTCAGGCTGCCAGTCGGCTGCTGCCCACAGTTTTTGAATTTGAGGGGATTCTGTTTTAACTGCATTGTGGCAGTTCATACATATATTAATAGAGGGAATGGTTGCACTTTTTCCCTTAATGGCTCCCACGTGGCAATACTTGCAGTCAATTTCATACGCTCCGGCATGGAGTTTATGCGAAAAGGCTATGGGTTGCTTGGGGGCATATTCCTGCTGAATGCCAATAGAATACAATCCGTTGATGACAGCTTTAAAACCAAGCGACCCGACAATAAATACAACAATAAACACAAATCCTGGGCTGCGGGTAATCGAACCCAGGGTTATCGGAGAGTGAACTACTTCGCGATCTTCTTCACTCAAGGTCTTCTGATCGAGGAAGCGCTTCAGGGCAGAAACCAGGAACCCAAGAATGACCACAAGCAGAACAAGGATGATGACCATCCCGATAAGAATAGCATTAAGGTAAGTAGTTGGCACGGCCTGACCGCCTCCTCCATCGGCAGCCGGGGCCGGAGCCGCTGCAACCGGAGGGCCTTTCTTGGTTTCGTCCTGAATGTAGGCCAATATGGCCATTATCTGGTCGTCCTTCAGGCCGGTAAAGGCCGTCATCTGGGTTTTGCCATAATCATTATATAGTTTTACTGCATATTCATCTCCACTGGCAATAACGGCAGATGAATTTTTAATAAAGGCTTTAATCCATTCAATGGAAGGAGCTCGGTTATAAACATTTTCAAGGGCCGGGCCCACCAGTTTCTGATGCACCCGATGACAGGTTTTGCAATTGGCATTAAACAACGATTCACCTTCGGCAATCACTGCTGCATCAGTCGGGATATCCTGTGCAAAGGCAGGGTTAAATAAAAACAGAACGAGTACAGTAAGAACGTGGGTGATGAGTGGCGGGGAAACTTTTATCATGATAGGTTTAGTATCCGTTTTACATCAAAGGTGCACAAATCTACTATCCGAAGGGGTTTTTTCAAATTTATTTTAACCGCTGATTGGATTTATTTCCGTGTACTTTTGACGAAGTTCACGCAGTCATCAAAGTGTGTTAAACTGTAAACAAAACAGCGTTAAACAACTATTTAGAATGGATATAAACTGGTAAAAACCTGCCCAAAATGACCCCTTTTGAATACATCAGTGTGCTGATTTCGATAATCCTTGGCCTTGGCATTACGCTGGTGCTGACCGGCATAGCCGATTTGATAAAGCGCTGGGAGTCGGTTACCCTCTTCTGGCCGTACTTGATTTGGATTGCACTGGTTTTCGTACTGCACATTCATGAGTGGTGGATTATGTACGATCTGCGCACCATGTCATCGTGGCAATTGGTAACGTTTCTGTTTGTTATCCTCTATCCCATTCTGCTGTTCATTCTCGCCAACCTTCTTTTTCCCATAAAATGGCCAAAGGGTAAAATAAGCCTGAAGGATTTTTACTTTCATATCTACCCCAAATTCTTCGCCTGCGCCATAGCGCTGGTAATGGTAGCCATTGTAAGCGATGTGGTTATTGCCGGCCGAACGTTTTTAGAACAACTTGTTAAAGGGGGCGTCCTGATTATCCTCCTAATCCTATATGTGTTACGGCCAAAGCGGGTGTGGATTCACAGCACACTTACCCTCCTTTTTCTAATGCTCATGATCATCAGCCTGATTGTTCAAAGCGACCAACTGGTTATCCGTTAGTTTTTTACGAAAAAGCATGAAAACTTACATGAGGGGTTATCAAACCACCACATTCGATTACCTTCGTATGGACCCCTATGCTGAGGAATTATTGGACCATTGCTACCCGCTCCTTCGTCAGAAACCGCCAAACCACCCTTATCCTGTTCTTTGGCCTTACTGCCGGACTGGCCTGTTTCATTTTTATATCCCTGCTGGTTTTTCACGAAACCACCTACGACACGTTTCATAAGCATGCCGACCGCATTTTCAGGGTCCAGCAAAACCGGTACAATAAAAATGAGCTAACCAATGCCTCGGTTAGGGCAAACTTCGGTGTTGGACATGATATGGCTGCAGACTTACCCGAAGTTGAAAAGTATGTTATGCTACTGAGTAATATCAGCTTGTTTATTAAAGACGGAGAGGTATTTAAGACTGAAAAGTCATGTTTTGCTACCAGCGACTTTTTTAAGGTGTTTTCATTTAAGCTGCTTAGCGGAAACGATTCGCTGGTGCTGAGCCGGCCCTACACAGTGGCCTTCTCCGAATCGTTCGCACGAAAAATTTTTAAAGGTGAAGACCCTATCGGCAAAACCCTTAACTACCGCGGCCGCTACGATGTGGAAGTAACCGGAGTGTTTGAGGACATGCCCGAAAAAAGCCATATGAAGTTCGATGTCATCCTGGCGATGGAAACCTACAAAAAGGTAGCAGACCCGCAGGTTTTGGAAGAACCCTGGCGATGGGATGGTTTTTTCAATTATGTATTGTTGTACCGGGCAGACCATCTGGATGCCGTAAAAGCCAAACTCCCTGAACTGATTGAGCGTAAAACCGGGGACTGGCTTCGTGAAACCGACCAGAATCTGGAAATCAACCTGCAGCCGTTAACCGACATCCACCTGCGGTCAAACTTTAGTTTTGAGTTGGGTAAAAACGGAGACCGGCAAACCGTTTTATTCCTGTCGGCAATAGCTGTCGTTATTCTGGTTATCGCCTGGATTAATTACATCAGCCTGGCTACGGTGCGCTCCATGGAACGCGCGAAAGAGGTGGGCGTTCGAAAAGTGTTAGGCGGGCAACGCAGCCAGTTAGTCGGCCAGTTTCTTACCGAAGCCTTTCTGATGAATCTGCTGGCCATCGTGGTGGCTTGTGGGGTGGTTTACATGGCCCTGCCTGAGCTTTCATCGCTGGCACAGCGTGATCTTTCTGTTGAAATCGGCTTTCGTCCCTGGCTGGTTGGCGGGCTCTTGCTTGTAATGACAGGCAGCACGTTGTTTTCCGGACTTTACCCGGCCTTTATCATCGCTTCCATTGCACCGGCACAGATCCTGAAAGGAAACTATTCATCTCAAAAGAAGGGAAAGTTGGTACGCAAGGTTATGGTTTTTGTTCCTTTTGCTTCCGCGCTGGTTTTACTAATTGGTATTTATGGCGTGTACCTTCAACTTGAATTACTCAAAAAGACTGAACTGGGTTTTGATCCGCACCACCGCCTGGTGGTAGAAAACAGCGAACTGTTCGACAGCCTGCGTACCAGGCGCACCGAAACATTTAAAAAACAGGTGGCTACCCTGGCGGGTGTTGAGCAGGTATCGCTTGCCTCGAACGTTCCGGGCGAGTTCATTACCTATTATGCCAATAGTGTGCAGCGAATTGGTGCAGCGAAGGAAGATGTGAACCAGTACCGATTTTTCTTTATTGACGATAACTACTGCGAAACACTGAACATTCAACTTCTTGCCGGAACGATGTTTGGACCGGCCAGCGTACCGGACAAGGAAGTGCTGATTAATGAAAAGGCGTGTAAGCTGCTGGGCTTTGAAACACCCGAAGATGCGGTAAACCAAAAACTCTCCTTCCGCGATGACACCGTGCTGGTGCGGGGCGTCATTCCGGATTATCATCATGAAGCCCCCAAAGTAGAGGTACCGCCTACGGTATTAGTGTATAACCCGGTTTACGGATATTACTTCATCCTGAAAATGAATGCAAACGCAGACCTGCCGAAAGAGCCCCTTGAAAACCTGCTGAAAACCATCTTCACCGGAGAATTTATCCCTTATTTCTTACTCTCTGACCAATACAACGCCCAATATGATAACGAGGAACGGTTTGGTAACGTCATCTCCCTGTTTGAGATTATTCTTTTGAGCATCACCGTTTCAGGTTTATTCAGCCTGTCGGTTTACATGGCCAAATTCCGGAAGAAGGAAGTGGGCATTCGTAAGGTAATGGGTGCCACCGAAAGCCAGGTAATCCGACTGATGCTGAAGGAATATGTGCTGATTGTACTTTTGGCGATAGGCGCAGCCATACCGCTGGCGATCTATGCGCTTACAACCTGGCTGGAGTCGTTTGTCGTACGCATCGAAATCAGTTTGTGGATGCTGGTTGTCCCTTCGGCAGCCCTATTATTGATTACCATCATATCCGTGATATGGCAAACCCTGAATGCAGCACGCACCAACCCGGCCACGGTGCTTCGGTATGAATGAGGGCAACTGAATAAATAAAGTTTTTAGCAGTTAGAAATTCTCCAGACCAAGTCCAAATAAAGCATAATCGTATTTTACCGGATCTTCTGCATCAAATGCGCGAAGCCGGGCCGTCAGTTCAAGCACTGTAAGCCAGTCGGCATGCATGCGGTTTATAAGGTTCAGTTTACGGGCCACCCGCTCAACGTGCACATCCAGCGGGCAAACCAACTGAGCCGGTTTAATGTTTTTCCAGATACCAAAATCCACACCGCGGCCATCACTGCGCACCATCCAACGCAAATACATCGCCAGCCGCTTGCAGGCTGATCTCCGCTCCGGAGTGCCCACGTGCTTCAGCGTACGTTCCGGAAAATCAGGCAAGCTGAAAAACAACCGGTGAAAACGGATCAATCCTTTTTCAACAGTTTCTTCTTCAGTGGGCACAGCAAAGGCCTCTTCCAATGAGTCATGGTGGGTGTAATACCATTTCAGGAAGGAAATAAAATAAAGCAGATCGGTTGCCTGAAACGTGCGGTGGCGGAAAGTTAAAAAAGGTTTCAGGTCTTTTTTAGAATGGTATAAAATAAACCGGTGCGGATCGTTTTCCATCCAGGTCAGCAAGCGATTACAGTTGGCAATGATGGTAAGCCGTTTGCCCCAGGCCAGTAAAGCGGCAAACAGGCCGGCAATTTCAATATCCTGTTTTTTTGTAAAGAGGTGGGGAATACTCACCGGATCACTCTTAATAAAACCGGGATGGTTGTACTGCTCCACCTTTCGGTCGAGTAACTCCTTTATATCGGTTAGGGTCAGTTTATTCACCGTTGCGCAGGTAATGTACAGGGAAAGTAATGACAAACTTCAGCATTAAAGAATTTAAAACTCTTAAATTTCACAGGTTGCATGGTTTATGAATTCTGAAATAAAAGTCATCGAATTACTGGCGGACATCGGCATATTCCTGTTTGGCCTGTTCGATCTGCATGACTTATTAAAAAAATACCTTTACCCGTAGTGCTGCAAAACAACTCCTTACAACAACTCGCCGGGCAAAAGAAATAAATAATTGGTAATTTAATGGTGAATTCCATTGCCATGTCGAAGAATTTAAGTTATCTGGCGGGCCGAAAAAGTGTTAACAATACCCTGTTTGAGCAACTTGGCATTGCCGCAGCCAAAACGGGAACTCCCTCCGTTGAGAAAATGGAAGAATTACGCAAGGAATTCCTGATGGGTAAAGCCAACGTGTACGGCACGGCTACTTTCTACGACTTTTTAAAACCCGAAAACCAAGGCAAAAAGATTTATGTATGCACCGGCAGCGCCTGCCTCTGTGCCGGAACGCAGCCCACACTCAGGGAAAAACTCCTGCATCATTTTAAGGATGAAGAAATAGGAGAAATGTGTTGCCTGGGGCGGTGTCATGAAAATTCAGCCTTTCACTTTTCAGGAAAAAATTATTCCGGTAAAGCAATTGAGGCCCTACCGGAAATAGTAAAAAACAAAACCATAATTACCGATAGCTATACGATTGCCTCCAAAGGCAATCCAATTCTTACGCAAAAGTTTCCGGGACCGGATGCATATGTACAAATCCTGAATGAATGCTTAAACCGACCAGCTAGCGAATTACTGGCCGAACTGAAAGCATCCGGCCTGCGCGGGCGGGGCGGGGCGGGGTTCCCCATGGCCATAAAACTGGAAGCCTGCCGCAACACTCCGGCTAACCAACGTTTCATCGTGTGCAATGCCGATGAGGGCGACCCGGGTGCCTATTCCGACCGGTACCTGCTCGAGCAAAGGCCGCATACTGTTTTACTAGGCATGATCCTCGCTGGCTACCTTGCCGATGCATCCATAGGTGTTTTATACGTCCGTGCCGAGTACCCGGAATCCATTGAAGCAAGTCAACAGGCCATCCGTGAACTTGATGATCATCGCCTGATTGGTGATAACATTTTTGGATCCGGTTTTTCATTTCACCTTAAGGTGATTAAAGCACAAGGCGCCTACATCTGCGGTGAAGAAACGGCCCTGCTTTCTTCCATTGAAGGGCAGCGTCCGGAAGTGCGGGTGCGGCCTCCCTACCCTGCACAGCAGGGATTATTCAACCTGCCCACCGTGGTGAACAACGTTGAAACACTGGCAAATCTGCCCTTCATCATGAAACACGGAGGCAAGGCATTTGCCTCCATCGGCACACCTAAATCAACCGGCACGAAACTGATTTCGTTAGACGGCTATTTTAACAACCCCGGTATTTATGAAGTGGACATGGGTACACCCCTGAGCGAGGTGGTGAATGACCTGGGCGGAGGATTTAAGCAGCCGGTTAAAGCCCTCCATATTGGCGGGCCGTTGGGCGGATTGGTGCCCACATCGAAAATCAACGACCTATCGCTCGATTTTGAATCGTTTGCCAGAGAGGGCTTTATGCTAGGTCATGCCTCCATCGTTAGCATCCCGCAGGATTTTCCACTCCTATTATATATAGAGCACCTGTTTGAATTTACGGCACACGAAAGTTGCGGAAAATGCTTTCCATGCCGACTGGGCTCTACCCGCGGAAAGGAAATGTTGCACAAGGCCAGAACAAGCGACTATAAAATAGACAGAGCGTTAATGAACGACTTATTGGAAACATTGGAGATTGGATCACTCTGTATGCTCGGTGGCGGACTGCCGCTGCCGGTTAAAAATGCGTTGCAGTATTTTGAAGATGAATTGAAACCTTACTTTACACCTAACGTGTAGTTGATATGGGAGCGGTGAAGACAACATCAACGGTAACCATCCACACCAACGGAAACGGTGCGGAAAAAATTAAACTTGCCTACATCAACGACAAGCCCTTTGAAATTAAGGAGGGCGAAACCATCCTTTCGTTTGTACGCAGGCATCAGGGCAAACTGAAAATTCCTACGCTTTGCGATGCGCCTAATCTAGAGCCCTTCGGCTCCTGTCGCGTATGTAGTGTTGAAGTGGCCCTGCAACCCTATGGAAACACTAAAACCGTGGCTTCATGCCATACACCCGTTGCTGCCAATTCCTTTATTTATACCGATACCGAAAGAATTACCAGGCTGCGCAAAAACATTATTGAACTTGTTCTTACCGATCACCCATTGGACTGCCTCACGTGTGAAGTGAACAACAACTGTGAACTGCAAACCGTTGCCGCCCAGGTTGGCGTTCGCACAGTTCGTTACCCGGAGGGAAAAACCCATCTCAACCGGAAAAAAGATCTGAGCCACCCGTACATGACTTCCGACCTCTCCAAATGCATCAACTGCTTCCGTTGCGTGCGGGCATGCGATGAAGTGCAGGGCGAAATGGTGCTGAGCATGGCCGGCCGCGGATTTGACAGCCGCATCATCAAGAGTTTTGACGATAACTTTTTGAACTCCGATTGCGTGAGCTGTGGTGCCTGCGCCCAGGCCTGCCCTACCTCGGCCATCTCCGATGTTTTTGAATCGAAGAGCATCAACGTGCAGAAAAAAGTGCGCACGGTATGCACCTATTGCGGGGTAGGATGCAACCTCGAAGTAGCCGTAAACAATGGCGCAATAAAATCCA
>CAYNIH010000099.1:0-9174 GCA_964397115.1 uncultured Roseivirgaceae bacterium
GTTTGGCGTTGTAATAAAGATTTTGATAAACGGTGAGCTCTTCAATAAGCAGGTCGTCCTGCGAAACGTACCCGATTACGCCATGAATTTTTTCCTTTTCTTCAAAGATATCGAACCCGTTGATCAGGATTTTGCCTTGAGTAGGCTTTGCCAGGCCAGCCATTACGTTGAGCAACGTGGTTTTTCCGGCTCCGCTGGCTCCCATAATGCCAATCAGGCGGCCCGGCCCTTCCGACACCTTTACGTTGCGCAAGCCGATGGTGCTGTTGGGAAAGCGGAACTCATCAATGACGGCATTGAACGACAGCTTGGTGGTTTTTATTTCTTCATTGAAATCCGCGATGATGTCGCTGTAGTACAGCGCGTCCCCGGCTTGGGTTTTTATGGTGCTTCCGTGCGAAAACAGGTAAACCCGGTTGGGCTGCATAATGAATCCGTTCATCAACGTTGACTCTTCCCCCGCGTATTTTACAAAGTACATGTCAACGCTGCGTACGCGCATGCACACCAGGTCGCCACTCAGGTGAATGTGTACGTGTTTGTTGAGTCTTCCGGGCTCGGGCTTATCCTGGCTGTTGCCGATAAGGATATCGGGATGGTTGAGGGCACGGGGTTCTGTTGCCGTGATAAAATCCTCAATCAGTTTGTATTCATCCGGCCCGATATTAAACACGGTGGAAACGGTGTTGATGATCTCCATCCGTTGGGCGGAAAAATTTTTGTCGGTGGCAACCAGTTCCAGCAGTTTTATCAGCACAACAACTTTCTGCTTCTGGGTAAGGGTTTTGTTGATTTTTTTACAAATACCCAGCACCCGCACCGATTCTTTTACACTGGTTAGTTTACCGGCCCCTTCGGGTGCTTTGCCATAACCCGACTGTTCATCGTACTGGGCGAGGTATGCCTTTAGGGTATCCTGGTCCAGTTCGGTCTGGAAAAAAGTGATGACATACTGGCGCTCATTGGCGCTTACTCCGCCATCCTGTTTGGTGATGATGGCAAAAAGCTGGGTTAACGCCTTGAGAATTTCTTCACTCATTTGCTAACGGATTGGCACCAGTTGGTTAGCCGGGTTCTAGTAGGTTTTGAATTCAAACGGAATTTCTACCAGCTCAGAAAATTCCTGTCCGGCTTCCTCCATGTCTTCATCGTCCTCGTGGTAGTACCACAGTATTTTCATGCCCTTAATGTCTTCCAGTGCCGAAAGCACATCGAGGATGAGTTTGGATGATGCCGTGTTGAAGTACTCCAGCTTGAAAACAAAATCGGTGGAGGGGTTGGGTTCGGCACCGTATTTAGCTATCCATTCAAGAACAGGACGATAAAATTCGGCTGAGTCTTCGGGCAATGAGCGGCCCGATATTTCAAAAATACCGTTCTTTTTATCGAGGATGATTTTCGGGGTATCTTCGGTTCCTTCAAGATTTAATATTTCCATAGTGATTAGTTTGATACGGTTTAACAATTAATTTTCGCTGGCCTCGCGCGGCACGTTTACTTTCAGGCAGAAGAAACAATACTCGGCATTCATTTCGGGGAATGCGAACTCAAGTTTTTCTCCTGATTTGCGGGCCATGTCAACAAAGCCTAATCCGGCTCCCCCCTTCTCGGAGATGGTGGTGTTTTTAATTATCTCTTTGTATAAATCCTTCAGGCCGTCCTTATCAAGGCTGTTGATTTTATCGAGGGCTGCTTTCAGTTTGTCAACATTCGTTTTACGGATTGGGTTGCCGCTCATGATGGAGTAGCGGTTGCTTTCTTTTCCGATAAGGAAGATGGCCGCATGGCTCCGCGTTTGGCCGTCAACCAGCTCATCGCTGTGCTTTACAATGTTCTGTAAGGACTCAACCATAACGTTGAATACCTTTCGTTTGATACTCGATTCTTCTCCGGATGAATCAAGATTGCGCTCGGCCATGGCCAGAATGGACTTGGTGGTTTCCTGCGTGAAGTCGCCCTGGTAAACCAGAATCAGATTCTGCGACATCATGGTGCGGTGCAGCTCGTAGATGAAATTCATTATCGTAGTTTATTTGAGGTTTCGAATTTATTAAGTTTTAAATCAATATCGGCTATGTATTTTTTTCAAAATCAAGGATTTTCATACATCTTAAAATTTTATTCCGATTAACAATACGTCATCGGTTTGGCGGGTATCTCCCCGCCAGGCTTCCCATTCGGCATCAAAAACGGCCGAAGCCTCCCGCATGGAAAGGGTATGTACGCGTTCAATGATTTCGCGGGTTTTCTTGGGGCCGAACTTGCGCCCCTCCGGTCCGCCAAACTGGTCGGGGAAGCCATCGGAACTGAAGTAGATGGAGTCGCCTTTTTCCAGTTTGATTTTTGTGTTGGTAAAGTTGGTTTGGTTCTTAAAAATACCTCCCCCTATCGGGAATTTGTTACCCTTAACTTCCTCCATTACGCCACCTTTCATGATGTACAGCGGGCGGTGAGCTCCGGCATACTCTACTTCGCTGGTGTTCATGTTGATTTTGCAGAGGGCGATGTCCATTCCATCTTTGGTGGAGGCATCCTCATCCTGCCGCAGGGTTTTGGTAACCCCTTCGTCCAATAGGTCAAGGATAATGCCCGGGTCGGTAACTTTGCGGCTGCGCACGATGTCGTTTAACAGAAAGTATCCGATTAACGACAACAAGGCGCCCGGCACACCATGACCGGTGCAGTCAACGGCAGCAATGTAGATGTCGTCTTTAACCTGCATGTACCACGGAAAATCACCGCTTACCACATCGCGTGGTTTGTATAAAATAAAGGAGTCGGGCAAGGCGCGGTTAATAACCCGGGTGTTTGGCAGGATGGCGGTTTGTATGCGTTTAGCGTAGTTGATGCTTTCGGTGATCTTCTTGTTTTTTGCCTGGATTTCCAGTTCAATCATTTTTCGCTCGGTAATATCGTGCGATACCACCAGCACCGACTCCACCTTGTTGGTCTCGTCAAATTCGGGTATGGCGTTTACCTGCATTATCCGGTTGCCCATTTCGCTTGGAAAATCCATCTCGGTAGCCACGGTGGCCTGGCTGGCGTTTACCTGTTCTACAATGCGCAGCCAGGTTTCCAATACCGACTTATCGAGTTCCACATCCTGAACTTTACGGTTGAGGAAGAGAGCCGGATTTTTGCCGGTATACGATTCAATAACCGGGTTTATGTAGGAAATGGCCTCCTGCTCAAGCCGGGTTATCAGGTCGGGTGAGTTTTCAGAGAGTGCCTGCATCTTACTGCGCATGCGTTGCTCCTGCTCGGCCCTTCTGCGTTCGGTGATGTCGCGCGAATTGAGAATATACCCGTGAATAGCCGGGTTCGACATGCAGTTGGTTCCGGTAGCTTCAATCCAGATGTAGTTACCGTCTTTGGTTTTGTACTCAAACTGCACCGTAACTTTTTCATCGGGGGTTTCTTTCATCTTCCGGAATAGCCCGTCAAAGATTTCGCGGTGTTCGGGATGCACGTTGTTCATGTCGCTGCGGCCAATCAACTCTTTCTGGCCGTAGCCGAGAATAGTTTCAACAGAAGGAGAGATGTAACGGATGGTTTCATCCTCTTCATAAATGGTGATAACTTCTGAAGCGTTTTCAAGCAGCAATTGCATACGCTTTTGTGTGCGGTTTACTTCTTCTACCTGGTGCTCGAGTTCGCGGTTGGTGCGCTCCAGTTCTTCCTGGGTGGCCTGCATCTCCTCGGCATTTTGCCTGAGCACTTCCTGCTTTTCTTTAAGCTCATTGCTCATGGCCTGCGATTCTTCCAGCAGCCTGCGGGTACGTTCGTTTACCCTGATGTTGAATATGGTTCGGGCCAGGATAAGGCTTAGTTCTTCTACAAATTTTACCTGTGACGGAATAAATCGTTTAAGGCCGGCAAACTCAAGCACCCCGTACACTTCTTCGTTGGTGATAAGCGGAACGATAAGAATGCAGGTAGGCCGTTGTTCACCCAGGATGCCCGAAGTGATGGTGAGGTAGTCATCCGGTATTTCGGTGCGCATCATGGTATCTTTTTCGATGGCGGCCTGGCCTACCAGGCCTTCGGCAAACCGGAATTTGGTCTGAAGGTACTTTTTACGGCCATAAGCGTAACTGGCGCGCATTTCAATGATCGGCTCACTGCCGGCTTCATCGTTTACGGCATAAAAAGCACCCTGAATAGCACCTATTTTTTCGAGGATAAACCGGATGACATCATCGCCCAGGGTATCGAGCGAATCGTGCAGCCTGAGTATTTCGCTGATTTCGGCAACACCCCGAACGATCCAGTTTCGTTCGGTATCGCGTTTTTCATTTTCAATAAGGTTGTTGCGCATGGTAAGCAACGATGAACCCAACAGGTCGTTTTCGCTTTCGGGCACAAAATGGGTATCAAATTTCCCCTCGCCAATGCGCTGGGTGAACTCGGCCTTGCGTTTGAGTGAGTTCACCAGGCCGTTCACTTTTTCAGTCATCTGCCCGAACTCATCGCGGCTGGTTACTTCAATGGTTTCCGGCAACACGCCTTCGGCCACCATGCCCAGCATTTGACGCATGGTGTTAAGAGGCCGGGTAAGGGAGCGTGAAAACATCATGGTGAGCAGGGTAGAAAGCAGCACGATGCAGGTGCCTGCCAACAGATAGATTCTGATCAACCCAGCCGTGTCGCCATCGGCTTCCGCCATATCCATTTTTGCGATTACCCCCCACCCCGGTAACGGTAATGCCTTGCCTGTATAATACACCGGCATACCGCGATAATCCTTGCCGAGAACCATACCCGTTGTGCCGGATAAAACCTGGTTAATTCCCTGCACAAAAGGGTCATCAGGGTTGTAGATTTTGATTGCCGCATTGGGTTCAAAGCGCAGCGGGCTTACCAGCAGAATTTTTTTATTGGTGTTGTCCTGTTTTACCAGCAGGATTTCGCCAGTTTTTCCGAAACCTTTGGTTTTGGCCAGGTTGTTGAAAACCTCATTCAGGCCGATCCGGCCGATAAGAAAATGATTGCCGGTGGAGTCAGTTACCGGAGCAAAGCCGAATACATGGTACTTGTCTTTTTCCTTAAAAACTGAACTGAAATGGATTCCGTTTTGAGCGCTGGCGAAGCTAGATCCATCAGGGTCGGTAAATGTTTTTCCGGCTTCATAGTTTTCATCGGTGGTGTACCGTACTGTTCCTGATTGTGAAATGACGTAGAATTCCTCAAATCCAAACCGGCTTCCCTCTTCCAGCGAATCAACGGATTCCCATGCCGGCAACTGCTGAAGCGTTATTAGTTCATTTTCTTTTGCGGCAAAAAAATTGGTGATGTATTCGGCCCGTGCATCGGCTATGGTGGCCAAGCTGTACATCCATTTGTCGCGGTTTGCTTTTTTGTTGTACTCAAACGTGAAAAAGCCGATAGCACTTACCGCTATCACGGCAATGGTCATGACCAGGATGGTGATTTTTGTACTAACCTTTATTCCTTTCAGCATAGTTTTACTTCTTCACGATTTTAATTTTCTGCCAGTTTTGCGCTTATTAAAGCAGCGGCCTCTTCAACAAATTTCCGTTGTTCAGGTGTTACCGGTGTAAAGAATGCAAGTTCAATTACCCCGGTAACGGCCTGTTCATTTTTTGCCGTAACGATTAAAAGATAACGTGGAGAGGCGCTGCCGAGACCTGAAATAATTTTTATATACCCTTCAGGGATTTCATCGAGATAAAGTGTTTGGCCCGAAACGGCCGCCTGGCCGATTAATCCTTCGCCTGCCTCATACGTTGTGTTACTCCCTTCAGCAAGGGTAAGGGCAAAACCCGCTTTGAGGGTGGCGATTTTTTTGTCGTTAACGGTCTCAATGCGGTAAAAGGCGCCCACACCCGCCTCCACTTGTTTGCAGATGGCCGACAGGCCGGCTTGTGTGATGTCATCCGGAGTACGGGCCGATTTAAGTGCGGCTCTAACGGAATCACTTGTTATGGTACTTCCTCCGGTGGTGCGGTTGCTCTCCTGATTTTTCTGATTTCCTGTTGATTGCTTTTCGCGGTAAACTACCAGGGCTTCGGACCGGGTTAAGGCAATTACCAGCGAGGCCGCACCCGCCACACTGCTTATGCCCAGCAGCAGGTAAAACCGGATGGGTATTCCCTGTGTTTCGGATTGAAACAAGGTGTAGCCGGCATAGGTGATGCCCGCCATGAAGAGTACTGCCAACGCAATGCTGCTATTCCGTGCTGTTATTTTCATTACCTGTATTGCTTATCCAGTTCTTTGAAAAATTCAACAATTTGGTCAACCTTTAAAATATGATCAATGGGGGTAAGCGCCATTGCCGATTTGGGCATGGTGTCGATCATGCATTCGGCCGGGTCCTGCACAATGGTGTAACCACCACGATCTTTAATGAACTTCATGCCCATGGCGCCATCCTTGTTTGCTCCGGAGAGCAGAATGCCGATGAGTTTGTCCTTAAAAACATAGGCGCAGGTGCCGAGGGTAATATCAATAGCCGGCCTTGAGTTATTGACCATCTCTTCGGTAGAGAGGGCAAAGTAGTGCCCTAACTCAACCGACAGGTGGTAGTTGGCCGGGGCCAGGTACACCCCTCCGCGTTTGATAGTTTCTTTGTCGTATGGTTCAGTTACCTGCACAACACTTTTTAATGACAAGGCTTCAACAAATCCATGCCGCACGTGCTTAAGCCGGTGCAGGCACATGATGATGGGTAGCGGAAATCCTTTCGGCAATTGCGACAGGATTTTAACCACTCCCTGGAAGCTGCCTGCTGACCCACCGATAACAACGGCCTTGTAGCTGTTATTTAGGTTGAACTTGTTCATGAGCCAAAAGCAACTTCTTAGTCCTTTATTTTCTTGTAAATCTTTTCTTCATTATTCACCACAATAAAGCGGTTGGCATAGTCGCACCAGATGAGTGATTCTTTTGATCCGATGGCGAGGTATCCGTATTTGAATAAACTTTCGTGGAATTTTTTAAGCACTTCGTTTTGCAATGCCTGATTGAAGTAGATCATCACATTGCGGCATAAAATCAGGTCGAACTTGTTAAATACTTCGCCCATCACCAGGTCGTGCTTACGGTAGGTGACCTGGGCGATCAGCTCTTTGTTAAAAACAGCCAGGCCGTTTTCTTCCTTGTAATAGTCTTTTAATGTTCCGGCACCCTGAAAGCGGATGTAATTTTTCTCGTTTAACTCCATGTTCTTAATGGGGTAAACTCCCGACTTGGCACGCTCCAGGATGTTAGTGTCCAGGTCGGTGGCATAGAGTTGAACATCCTGGTGGATGCCCATTTCTTTAAGCAGTATGGCCATAGAAAGAACCTCCTCGCCCGAGGAACAGCCTGCATGCCATATTTTGAACTGCTTGTGGTTGAGCAGGATGGCGGGAATAACCTCTTCGCGCATAATCCGCCAGAAACTCGGGTCACGGAACATTTCCGTCACGTTTACGGTAAGTTCATCAAGAAACTCGTGAATAAATTCGGGGGAATCGTTGAGTTTGCGTACGAGGGCGTCAACGGTAAAGCGTTTCAGGTCCATGATCCGCAATACCCTGCGTTTAAAGGACGACATGGCGTAATTGCGGAAATCGTAGCCGTATTTCTGGTAAATAAGTTCCGAAATCCGCTTCAGGTCCGCTATGTCAATATCCTGCATGGAGAGGTTCTTTGGTTGTGGTACAGGGTCTCAAAAATAACTTACCATTTGTTGCCCGTAGTCCCATTTGCTGTTAAAATATTACACATGTTAAAACTACCTTGTCAATGGCGCCTGGCAACCCCCTAAAGTTGCCGCAACCTTGAAATTTAGCGATTGTGGGCGAATATCGCAGATTTTCAGGAAGTTAGCACAGTAATCAGTCAGGGCTTATTGCGAAGGGTTTCCTGTGTAATGCTGAGAGCTTCCAGGTTTACCCGGAGCATTTTTTCCATATCGTTAAGTAACCGATCGCCAGTGTTACCAGGCGGGGCAGCGGCAAGTTGCTGTTCGAGTTGTTTTAGCCGCTGCTCCATTTGCTGCTGCTCGCTTAAGTCGTGGGCGTAAATGGCGGCCCCGATAATTTCGCCATTGGGCGATAAGAGGGGTTTATAGTTTACCGAGTAAGGTCGGCCAAAGTATTCTTTTTCGACTGTGAGGGTTTGGCCGCTGAACACCTTATCGTAAATGGATTTGTGGTAATCAAAATCTTCTTCTTTAAACAAACTCAGCACGTAATATCCTTTTTCGTAGGGGATGCCGGATCGGATAAATTCGTCAAACAACGGGGCATTATTCCGCAACACCACCCGGTAGTCCCTCGCGATAGCCACAAACGCATCGGTGGTTGCGTTCATCAGGTTAATGAGGTAGGTTTCTTTTTGCTGGGCTTCCTTCATCACCCGCTGCATTTCTTCCTGGGTGGCGGTAAGTTCTTCCATGTTTTGCCGCATTTCCTCCTCTTGTGCGCGCATCGCTTCGGTTGTCTGGCGGCTTTCTTCAAGCAGTTTCCGGTTATTTTGAGCAGCCTTAACCGAAGCCAGGGTGCTGGCAATGCTTTCGCCCAGTTTTTCAACGAAGGCTATTTCGTGAGGCTGGTAATCGTTAAAAGAAGCCAGTTCAACCATGCCATAAACGGCATCGTCTATTTTTAAGGGCACGATGAGCAATGTTTTGGGATTGGCATCGCCCAGGCCAGATGTAATTCGTACATAGTCTTCCGGAAGTTGCTTCAGGTAAACCGTTTCTTTTTCGAGGTATGTCTGGCCCAGGAGGCCTTCGCCCGGTTTAACTTTTTGTTGTTGGTGTTTTTTGATGTTGAACGCGAAAAGCGAGACAAGCTCCAGGCAGGGATGCTGGGGGTCATCGTCATTAAGTACGTAAAGTCCGCCCTGGTTGGAGCCCGTGTAGTGTACGATGGCCGAGATGATTTTATCGCCAAGCTGCTGGAGGTTGCTGGCTGAGGAGCGAAGAATGTCAACGAACCGGGCAAGTCCTTCATTTGCCCACTTTCGCTTTTGTTCTTCTTCGTTGAGGACACGCAGTTTTTGCTGCATGGCAATGAGGGAATCGGCAAGTTGGTTTTTGCCTGGTTGGTATTCGGGTTCCAATTCCTTGTAGTCTTTCGTCAGGTTTCCTTCACCGATTTCTTTTACAAAATCCGAGGCATCGCGCAGGTTTTCAACTACTTCATTAATTTGTTTGGCAAC